>DAIMKE010000118.1:0-10422 GCA_036721875.1 Bradyrhizobium sp.
GTATAGGTGCGGGTCAGCCGCGAGGCGATCTTGGTGCAATAGACCGGCTGCGGCATCACGCCGAAGGCATTGTAGAGCGCGGCGAGATCGAACCGCGCGAAGTGAAAGATCTTGGTGATTCCGGGATCGGCCAGCAGCGCTTTCAGGTTCGGCGCATCCGTATGACCCTGGGGTATCTGGATGACATCCGCGCTGCCGTCGCCATTCGACATCTGCACCACGCAGAGCCGGTCGCGGTGCGGATTGAGCCCCATGGTCTCGGTGTCGATCGCCACCGAATCCTTGTAGCGGGACAGATCGGGCAGATCGCCGCGATGCAGGCGTATGGTCATGCAGGCAAGCCTCGTGTCTCGGGTCGGTCCGACGGGAACATTAGCGCCCAAAATTACCGGAGGCGAGCGGCTGGGCACGGCTTATAGGCCGGGAATTAACGATTCCGTCGCGATTTTGCATGCGCGCCCCACATAGGCTGGGCCCGGTCCCGGGGAGGTTTCGCTGGCCTCGTTGAGCCATCGGCGCCATTCCCACAACTCATCCTTCAAGTATCTCATTTTACTGAAGTATCTTGGGGCGCCCGGCGCGCAAACCTGCCCTTGTTGGAACCAAAGCCGAGGTCGGAAGTTGAGTAAACTACTCATTCAACTCAGTTTGGATGTTTTCGATGTCCGAGTTGCGCGGAGAACGGCTGCAGGTGATGCTTTCGCCGGAAGAATTCACGGCGATCGACGATTTTCGCTTCCGGCACCGGATGCCCACCCGGGCCGCCGCGGTGCGCGAACTATTGAAGCTCGGCCTCGCGGCCCTGGCATCCGACGGCGGCAGGATGAAATCGAGCGACTACGGCGTGTTCCGCCGCGGTCCGGACGGACACACAGGCGGCTCCGATAAGGAGCACGGGGCATAGCAGAACCGGAATCGCCGCCACGCTCTTTTTTTCAATTGGCGTGAACAGAGCGACCGTGACGATGCCGCTGCGGGGCACGCGTCCTCACTAGTCCAATCAGCGCACAATACACCAGAGCGGCACTCGATGTCGTGTAACCGCTGAACATCACGAGTCCAAGGCTCCAGCCGTACTTTGCGACGAGGATGCCGAGCGCCAGCAGCAACGCGCAAGCGCCGGCACCGCGAAGGCCGTATGTCGTGGTCGACCGCAGCGGCCCGCCGACGATATCGCGCTGTTGGCGCCGCGTGGCGAAGGCCAACGCGGTGAAGCCTGCAAGGCAGAGCACAAAGGCTGCGAGGTGCGTCATCGCGCTCCCTCGCTGGACGCGACGGTGATCGGCGCCTGCCGGTTTGCCCTTCGCCTGGCCGGAGAACTAGCCAACTGCCGGGCCGTGCGCATGGCCAGCACGGCATGAAGCAGGGCGAGCACCCAGCACATCATATCCATGCCGGCGAACACCCAGTCGCCTGCGACCACGCTGTGCCACAGCGGACGTTGCGTCGTCAGGGCATTGAGGATCGGCAACAGGAACAGCAGCACCGACGCCGCCCATAATTGCTCGACCCAGGCAGCCTTCGCCGGACGCATCAGGGCATGCAGCAGTGCGAGGCCCCAGACGATGAAGAACGTGTTGATCTCCCAGTCGGCGCGGCCCTCCATCGGGTGCGGCAGCAGGCGATTGGCCCACAGGAATGCAGTCATCGCTATCGACAGGCCGGCGATGCTCGCAATGTTCAATCGCTCCACGAGCCGGAAGCCGAAATAGGGACGCTCCGGATCCGGCAGCTTCTGTCGTCGCTTTACGGTCCACATGACGAGGCCCGAGCCCACCATGGCCGTACCCATGAAGCTGACGAGAAAGTACAGCCAGCGCGTTTCGAGGCCGCTGAAGCGCCCGAGGTGCAGCGCATAAAGCACGCCCCGGGTTTCGGCCGCAGCCCCCACGGCCTCACGAACCGTCAGCAGTTTGCCGGTTGATCCTTCGAACTCAATGTATTGCGGGCTCATGGAGACACGGCCCGACTCGGCTCTTGCCACCGCCACGCGCGCTGCCGCGTCGCCGGGGTGAACGGCGGTGACGCGCCCGATATTGTCGCGGCCCCAGCGCTCCTGGGCCTGCCGCACCATGGCCTCGACCGAAGCCAGCGGCGCCTGCTGCCCGCTGGCTTTGCCCGGCTGGATGAAGGCCGTGAGCTCGGCGTTGAGTTGCTGGCGCTCCGCCGGCGACTTGAATGCCACCATCTCGCCCCATGGCATGTACATCGCCATCAGCGTCACCAGTCCGGTGTAGGTGATCATGAAATGAAACGGCAGACCGAACACCGACAGCGCGTTGTGCGCGTCGAGCCACGAGCGCTGGCCCTTGCCCCAGCGAAAGGTGAAGAAATCGACGAAGATCTTCTTGTGGGTGATGACGCCGCTGACAATGGCCACGAGCATGAACATCGCGGCGATGCCTGCGAGCCACCTGCCCCAGACCACCGGCATGTAGTGGAACTGGAAGTGGAAGCGGTAGAAGAATTCACCCCCCAGCGTCCCGCGCGAGGTCACCCTCTGCCCGGTCGCGGGATCGAAGCTGGCTTCGCCGAAGCCGCGCTGCCCCGGATTGCGCGGGGTTGTTCGCCAGAAGACGTTGGCGCTGTTGTTGCGCTCGTCCGGCAGGCGAATGCTCCACTGCGAGGTGCCCGGCGCGATGTTGCCAAGTTCGTCCGCGATCCGCTGCGCCACCCCGGCGAGATCGGGCACTTGAGACAGGCGCGCCAATTCCGGCCGCATCCATTGCGAGAGCTCGTCCTTGAAATAGGACACGGTGCCGGTGAGAAACATGGCGTAGAGAACCCAGCCGAGCAGAAGGCCAGCCCATGTGTGCAGGCTGGACATGCTTTGCCGGATACCGGGCCCCTCAACTCGCACTTCGTCGTCCGTGTTCACGCGTCGGCCCCTCAGGGAACAGACCAGGCCAGCGGCAGCAGCGGCACGGCCACGATGAGCAGCCCCGCCCAGGCCTTGAGCGCACTGCGCACGGCGAACACCCAGATCACGGCGCCGGCGTAGATCGCAAAACTCGCCAGCATGCCGGTCAGCACGGCCTGGGGTTTGCTCAAAGGCAATGCGAGCACGGCAACGCTGAAGAGCGCGGCCAGCGCATAGCCGCCGACCAGCGCAGCGATGATGCGCGAGACGAGCGGGCCCGTGGCGCGGAGCCGATTTACCAGCGAGGTCATTTGCCCGGCGTGGCCGGCGGGCCCGCAGGAACCGGCGGCAGGCCCTTGGCATTCACGAACGTCACCGTGGTGGCGTAGCTCACGGCGTCATACTTTTCCGCGCCGTTCGCGCCTGTGCGCTCGCCTGCGTTGCGGTCGTTGAAGCTGACTTCAGCGACGTAGACGCCCTGCCAGGGCATCTCGAACTTCACGAGGCCCTGCTCATCGGTGTGGGCTTCCTTCGACCAGCCGGATTGCGTCACCAGCGTCACCTTGGTCTTGGCCTTGGGCTGGTCCTTGAACGTCAGCCTGAACTGGCCTTCCTGACCGGTCGGCACGAGGTCGAGCGCGAGCTTGGGCTGCTGCGCGGCGAAACTCGTGATGTAGCGCGCTGCGGGATGGTACCAGTTGGTGACGTCCTTGCCCTGCTGCTTCCAGACATACAGCGGATAGTTCGCATCCTCCGCGACGATCCCGTCGCCGGCAGCCGCCGAGAATGGCAGCGTGAAGCCGGTTGCGGTCTTGGTGCCGTCGGACTTCAGCTCGCCCTTGGCGGAGATGAGCGTAGCGGTCACCTTGGCAAACTTGTCGAGCAACCCGGGTGAAGCTTCGCGAAGGTTCTCGCCGTATTCGCCAAAGCGAACGACGGCATTCTGTCCTTCGGCCTGCTCGATCCAGATCTGGTGCGCCTGCGCGGGCGTGACTGCACCAAGCAGGGCAATGAGGGCGATGAAGCGTTTTGTCATGACAAGCACCTTGCAACAGCATCCCGAGTAACCGGCTCGCGCATCAGCACGATCCGGATGCGACAAAGATCGCCGGAACACACGCCCCGGCGATCTCACGAAGTTTCAATGTTCGAGGCTCGGGGAGGACGATCCGTCTTCGGGATCATCTCCCTCTGCCGGTCGGAGCACTCGGCTAGAAGTCGAATGCTGCCGACAAGATGTAGGTCCGTGGCGAACCAACGGTTACGAAGGAGCCGGTTGTGAGCCAGTAGTTGTTGTCGAACAGGTTCTCGATGTTCGCTCGTATCGTGACCGGCCGGCCGTTGAACGCCGTCACGTATCGCGCACCGATGTCGAAGCGGGTCCAGTCGGAGAACTTCTGCCACGGATTGTTGGCGTTCGTGAGATAAGAGCCGGATGTGTAGATCACGCGGCCATTGAGAGAGAGGCCTGATACCCACGGCGTGTCCCAGTCGAGACTGGCGGAGAAAGTCTTGTCCGGCACGCCGGCGGCGTCCTTGCCGATTTCGGCGAGAGTAGACGTTTTGGTGATCTCCGGACGCAGGAAGGTAGCACTGACCATGCCGCGCAGGCCCGGCATCAACAGGCCATAGGCGTTCAATTCCAGGCCGCGGTTCTGCTGTTCGCCGTCGTAGACCCGGTAGTTGGCCGGCGTCGTGACCAGGAGGGGACGCGCGATCTGGAACACGGCTGCAGTCGTCGTGATCGTGCCCCAATCGACCTTGATGCCGGCTTCCTGCTGCTTCGATACGAACGGAGCAAGAATCTGCCCCGTATTCTGAAAGCCGGCGGGAACGATAATGCCCTGGCTCAGTCCTTCGGCATAGTTTGCGTACAGCGAGACGTTCTGCAACGGCTTGACGACAAGCCCGGCGAGCGGCGACACCGCTTCCGCTCCGTAGTTGTTGATCGACCGCGCACCCGTGACCGTGCTGAAGGTGTCCTGCTCCACCCGCTGGTGACGGGCACCGACGGTAAAGAGCACCGACTCGTTCAGGAACGACATCGTGTCGGCAATCGCCACGCTTCTGAACATGACTTCGTTGGCCTTGCGTGGCGGCAAGCGTGCGCCAGTTACGACGGGAAGCGGAGACGGGTTGTAGATGTTCGATGGCACTGACTGAATCGCCGTATTGGCGACATAGGCGTTGCCGTTCTCCTGGAAATAGCCGCTGACTGCGAAATTGATCGCGTGACCGACGGGCCCGACCTGGAAACGCGATCGGATTCCCGCATTGCCGCTCGTCGTCTTGGTGTAGGAATCGTAGTAGGCATTGATGAGCCTGAAATTTCCGAACTGGTCCATGCCTCCGGGGTATCCCTGGACACGCGAATCCGGGAATGTCTGGTAGTTCTCGCCTTCGCGATAACCGATCGCGGCATAGGCCGTCAGCGCTTCGGAAATATCGTATTCGGCGGCCGTCGCGATGGTGTTGTCCCGCTGCTTCAGCGTTGTTCCGGGGTACCAATTGCTGCGCGGGTCAGGCACAGCGGGAATGAAGGGCACGGTCGTCTGGATGCCCATCTGCGGACGGAAATTCTTGGTGTCCTCGTTCTGTGAGATGGCATCGAGCGTCCAGCGGAAGCGCTCGCCTCGATAGTCGACGCCCAGCGCGCCGAGCCCGATTCGCGAGTTGCCGCCGTCGATCGATGCTTCGCCGTTGCGCCCCACGCCGTTGAAGCGAACGCCCCACTCCTTGTTTTCGCCGTACCGACCGCTGTTTTCCAGATGGACGCCGTAGCTGCCGGCGCTCATGAAGAACGGGGTCACACGCGTGAAGGGTATCTCGCCGGCGCGCTTGGTGACGATGTTGACGCCGCCGCCGACGCTGCCGCCGGGCGCGATACCGTTGATCAGCGCACCCGGACCCAGCAGCAGTTCGATCCGCTCGACGAAATAGGACGGAACACGATTGGACGAAACAAGCCCGTAGAGACCGTTCAAGCCGATGTCGCTTGCGGGCACGGGGAAGCCACGGATCTGAAGCGTGTCGTCGAACCCGTTCTGCCCGGTGGTGGCCCGGACCGAAGCATTGTTGATCAGCGTATCCGCCGCCGTCCGCGCTTGCTGGTTTTCAATCAGTTGCGATGTGTAGTTCGTCGTGCTGAACGGGGTATTCATCACGCTCCGGCTTCCGAGCAGGCCGAGCGTTCCGCCCTGCGCCACCTGACCGCCGGCGTAGGGGGGCGCGGGAGTTCCGATCGTATGGGTTGTGCCCATCGTCGTGGCGGTCACGCTTGCCGATACCGGGCGCTCGCTCGGCGGCCGCGGCGCGACGCGCGTCGTGCGCTGAGCCGTGCTCCGTGCTGTCGTTGTCGTGCGCGCCGGTCGCGCTCTCTGCTGAGGCGCATCGACTGACACCGGAGGCAGCACACGCGACTCCGTGCTTTGCGCCCTGCTCTCCGAGGCTCCCGTACCGATCAGGCACAATGAAACGACGCTTGTGGCCGCACCAACATACAGGCGGCTCTTGTTATTCTTGAAGTTAGTCACCACGCCCCCAATTCACCCAGTTCGATTTGCTCACTAGGGAATTGGAGATGCGGCGACAACCGCACCGAATTTAGAATCGCTGTTAGAGTCGTTCCAAACTGATTTCAGGTTCTGCTGCGACGAAGAAGCGAAGAATGAATTGCGGCTGCATATGCGCGCATACCTCGATCCGTCAGAGATTCGAAGTTGTGCACGCGACGTCATCCTCTCGCGTCAACATGACGCACAGTACGTCAGGAATGCCGCGAGCTTCGCCATCGTGTTTCGGTCGAGCTTGTCGGCTCCTTGCTGACGACTCACGATCTTTAGAATCGTTTGAAATTGCAGCCTTTGGTTCATCGGCGCGTTCAGCGCGCGTCATAGGGCTGCCGCCCTTGATGAGCCCTTGGTTGCCATGCATGTCGTCTGCGAGTTCTCGGTCGAGAAGGCGCGCGTGCCGGGGTCGCTGGACTGGCCATCGACATCAGCCGAGGCTGCTAGGCTCTCCGGCCAAAGCGATGGTTGCTCAAGGGACAGCACGGCGGACGCTTCGTTGCGCATGCCCCTGGCGGAACATCGCGCGCGGAAATGTTTGCGCCATTGCCGCCCGGCATCGCCGGCGCAGCACTCGCGTCCGCAATAACCGCCTGGAAAATCTCAAATTTCAGAAATGATGGTGCCCAGGAAAGGACTCGAACCTTCACGGCCGTTAAGCCACTGGCACCTGAAGCCAGCGCGTCTACCAATTCCACCACCTGGGCCTTGGGGCCGGTTGATAAGGACCGGTCGCACGGTTGTCAAATAGCTTCGTCACCGTCCAAATACGCTGTACAGCGGGGCCGCGTTGGCGTATCGCGAATCCGCTAAATATCAACGATATCTCTCGAATTTTGACCGGCAGGAATCAGGCCATGAGCTCTAATTTGGGATCGAATCAGGAAACGCTCGTCACGGTATTTGGCGGATCGGGTTTTCTGGGGCGGAACGTGGTCCGGGCGCTGGCGAAGCGCGGTTACCGCATCCGGGTGGCGGTTCGCCGGCCGGAACTGGCCGGGCACCTGCAGCCGCTCGGCCGGGTCGGCCAGATCCACCCCGTGCAGGCCAATGTGCGCTACCCGGCCTCGGTGGAAGCCGCGGTGCGCGACGCCAGCGTTGCCGTCAACCTGATCGGCATCCTGACCGAGGGCGGCGCGCAATCCTTTGACGCGGTACAGGCCAAAGGAGCGGAGACGATCGCCAAGGCCGCCCGCGCCGTCGGCGCGCGAATGGTGCATGTCTCCGCGATCGGCGCTGACGAGAATTCGCCTTCGGCCTACGGACGCACCAAGGCGGCCGGCGAGCAGGCGGTGCTGGCGGCCGTACCGTCGGCCACCATCATGCGGCCGTCGCTGCTGTTCGGGCCCGAGGACCAGTTCACCAACCGCTTCGCCGCGCTGGCGCGGATCTCGCCGTTCCTGCCGCTGATCGGCGGCGGCGTGACGCGGATGCAGCCGGCCTATGTCGGCGACGTCGCCACCGCGGTCGCCGATGCCGTCGACGGCAAGACCAGGCCGGGCGGAACTTACGAACTCGGCGGGCCGGAAGTGCTGACCATGCGCGAGATCATGGAGATCATCCTTGAGATCACCGAGCGCAAGCGCATGCTGGTGTCGCTGCCGTGGGGCCTGGCGAAATTCCAGGCGATGTTTTTGCAGTTTGCGCCGGGCGCGCTGAAGCTGACGCCGGACCAGGTGATGATGCTGCAGTCCGACAACGTGGTGTCCGACGCCGCCAAGGCAGCAGGCCTGACGTTTGGCGGGCTCGGCATCGCGCCGGATTCGCTGGAAGCGATCGCCCCGCAATATCTCTGGCGCTTCCGCGCTGCCGGGCAATTCCAACGCAAGAACGCGTAAGCAGGATTTTCCGTGCCCCGGACGCAGCGCAGCGCGCAAGCGATGTGCTGCAGAGCCAGGGCCACCTTCCGGCGAACGTCCTGGGTCCGGGCTCTGCGGAGCAGCATGTAGGACGCTGCACCGCGTCCGGGACAAGAAGGAAACTACTTCCCCAGCGCCAGCGCGATCAGGCCGGCGGCGCCGAGGAGAATGCGCCACCACGCAAAAAACTTGAACCCGTGGCGCGCGACGTAGGTCAGGAACGTCTTCACCACGATGATCGCCGTGATGAACGAGACCACGAACCCGATCGCGACGACGCCGAGATGGTCGATCGTCATCTCGCCGCGGTTCTTGTAGAAATCATAGGCGAAGGCGCCGATCATGGTGGGGATCGCCAGAAAGAACGAAAATTCCGCCGACGACCTCTTGTCGGCGCCGAGCAGCATCGCCGCCACGATGCTGGCGCCGGAACGCGACACACCGGGAATCATCGCAACGCATTGCGCGATGCCGATCCAGAGATACATCAGCAGCGGGAAGCGGGTCGCATCGAACTCGATCGGCTTGAGATCGAGCTGGTCGACCCAAAGCAGGACCGCGCCGCCGGCGATCAGCGTGAAGCACACGACCCACGAATTGAAGAGATATTCCTTGATGTATTTGCCGCCGAGCAGGCCGATGATCACGGCAGGCAGGAACGCCAGCAGGACGCCGATGACAAAGCGCCGGTCATCCGCATTGCTGAACATGCCGAGCGCGACGCGCCACAGTTTGGTGAAATAGAGCATGACGATCGCAAGGATCGCGCCGAGCTGAATCAGAACGACGAAGCTCTGCCAGAAGGCGCCCTCGCCGAGGCCGAAGAATTGTTGCGCGAGCAACATGTGACCGGTCGACGAGACCGGCAGAAATTCCGTGATCCCCTCGATGATGCCGAGAATCACCGCCTTCACTACATCAGACATTATCGGGTGGTCCATTTTGGCGGGAAATGCGGAGGTTCTTCTCGCCTATTCGTCCTCACGCCGCAATCGCAAAAAAAGCCAAACTCCGGTTGCCTCCCGCGCATTCCCGGCTATAGCGTTTCCAAGCGAAGCAATTGCCGCTTCGCGCGAAGAAAACGCGTCAAAACAACGGCATGGAGCTTCGGTTCTCATTCAATCGGCACCGATAATGCTCTAGTGTCCCGATTCGCTTGATGCGGTTCGGCCGTTTTCAGGGTTCCGAAGGCGCCTGCGTCGTTACCCAAGGATTTCATGTACACGCTGTATCATCATCCGTTCTGTCCGCATTCGCGCTTCATTCGCCTGGTGCTCGGCGAACACGGCCTCGACCTGCGCCTGGTGGAAGAGCGGGCCTGGGAGCGGCGCGAGGCATTTCTTGCACTCAATCCGGCGGCCGCAACGCCGGTGCTGATCACCGAGGGCTTTCCGCCGATCCCCGGCGCCGGGATCATCGCCGAATACCTCGACGAGACCCACGGCCTGGAGGCCGGCGAACGGCGGCTTTTGCCGGTATCGATGGCCGAGCGCATCGAGGTCCGCCGGCTGATGGCGTGGTTCAACGACAAATTCTTCGAGGAGGCCTCGAACCCGCTGGTGACCGAGCGCATCTACAAGCGCTTCATGAGCGAGGAGCATGGCGGGGGGTCGCCGGCGACCGACGTGATCCGCGCAGCCAAGGTCAATGTGCGCTATCATCTGGCCTATATCGGCTGGCTGGCGCAGACGCGGAATTTTCTCGCCGGCGACCGGATCTCCTACGCGGACCTCGCCGCCGCGGCGCATCTTTCGGCGATCGATTATCTGGGCGATGTGCCATGGAGCGAGGACGAGGCGGCAAAGGCGTGGTACGCGCGGGTGAAATCCCGCCCGTCGTTCCGCCCGCTGCTGAGCGAATGGCTGGCCGGCGTGCCGGCGTCGCGGACCTACGTGGACCTGGATTTCTGAGTGCCGATCCGGCTGAACTGAAGTCGGCGCTCACACGCGAGGCGCGCGCGCTCGGGTTCGACTGCATCGGCGTCACGGCACCCGGCACGATCGAGCGCGCCGGACAATACTTACTCGAATTCATCGCCTCGGGCGGCCATGGCGACATGGACTGGCTCGCCGCGCAGCCGGAGCGCCGCGTCGATCCGCGCGGACTCTGGCAGGACGTGCGCAGCGTGATCATGCTC
>DAIMKE010000119.1:0-10378 GCA_036721875.1 Bradyrhizobium sp.
GGTCGGCGCTGACAGTGCCGCTCGGGTTCCGTCGAAAACACGAACATTCTTGAACAATGTATCGGGCGGAGATGGCGTAGTTTGCGTCCAGCCCGGTGCAACCGGGAGAGTCGAAGCCAAGGCCAGCAAGGTAATCAGGGTTTTCATCCGAGATTCTCCTTCGTGAGGCTTGCTGAATTTGTCGAGCATCGGCTGCCATTCGCGGCTTTGCCTGCGACGACTCTCGATTCATCTGGCTGAATCGCAAACGGTCGCTTGAGTTGCATCAAAGTTGGGGTGGCGAGGGCGCGTAGCTGGCGGGAAACCATATATGAAGGAAGGCAATCCACCAATATTAGGGTGTATTGAGGGGAAACATTGCAGCCTGAGACCGTTCTCTATCGTCAGGAGGAGGTCGGAATGAGCAAATTTCACCAGGGAGCCGAGGCTCAGAGCAAAGAGGTCATCGGGCAAATGCTGGGTGATGAGCGCCTTGCCCGGGAAGGCAAGACGCAGACTCGGGAAGGGGCGCCCGAGGGGCATGATCAAGGCATCGTCCGTGACGAACGTGGACAGGAGCAGCCGCGCGACAAGGAGCGCGCCCAGCACGTGAGCCGGGTCGACCGGGGCGGTGACCCTCCGGGAAAGAAGCAGGGTTAGAGGCGAGGCCGGCAGGCCGAGCGCCGCCTGGTCGCAATAGCGAGGATTCCCCATGAAGAGTAGGCTCGTCACCGCCAAGGAGGAGGCGCAGGTCCATGTCGTCGTTCTGGATTCCGGTGAAGAGGCATTTGCGACGCTTGGCCGGTTCGCCGGAGAGGCAGGCATTTCCGCTGCTTCGCTGACGGCGATCGGGGCCTTCGAACGGGCGACCGTGGGCTGGTTCGACTTCGCCTCGAAGAGCTACCACAAGATCGAGGTCAACGAACAATGCGAGGTCCTCAGCGCCATCGGGGACGTCGCGATCGGGGATGACGGCAAGCCCAGCCTTCATGTCCACATCGTGCTCGGCCTTTCCGATGGTTCGACCCGTGGCGGCCATCTGTTGGCCGGCACGGTAAGGCCGACCCTCGAAGTTGTCCTCACGGAAGTCCCGGTCGCGCTCCGACGAAAGAAGAGGGCCGACCTCGGGATTGCATTGATCGATCTTGCGGCAACCCGCGGCTGAACGCGCGGGCGCGCGCTCCATAGGAACCATTCCGCTCGAACTGCGATTGTCAGCCGCCAACAATGGAGGACACCAATGGCTGACAAAGACCTCAACGAACTGTTTCTGGATACGCTCAAGGACATCTACTACGCCGAAAAGCAGATACTGAAGGCGCTGCCGAAAATGGCGAAGGCTGCCCAGTCCGACAAGCTGCGGGCCGCCTTTGAGAAGCACCATGACGAAACCGAGGGGCAGATCGAGCGCCTGGAGAAGGTTTTCGAACTGCTGGGCAAGGCCGCGCGCGGCAAAAAGTGCGATGCGATCGAGGGCATCCTCGATGAAGGCAAGGAGATCATGGAGGAGTATGCCGACACGCCAGCCCTCGACGCCGGGCTGCTGGCGGCCGCCCAGGCGGTCGAACACTACGAGATTTCTCGTTACGGCACCCTCAAGGCGTGGGCTTTGAAACTCAACAATCCGCAGGCGGCCAAGCTGATCGAGCAGACGCTGGCGGAGGAGAAGAAGACCGACGAAACCCTGACCAAGATTGCGGAAACCGCGGTCAACTACGAGGCAGCCGCATAAGCCCGCGCGCGGCGCTCTCGCCTCCGAGGCGAGGGCGCCGCCGGGTTTCTTCAATTTCAAGAAAAGAGCCCCGCCGGCCCCCGGTTCAAGGAGCTTGGGCGGGACTCCAGTTCGACGTCGCGGGGAGGAAACGTCGATAGGGGCCAAACGCCCACTTCGCGCGATCGTTCCTCGCCGGATATGCGCTCTGTTGCAGGCTGTGCGAACGGCAGCCGGCGAGACGCTATCGAAGCGGCTCCACTTTCGCCGCCATGTCGGGGAAGCGGCTGACGCGATAGGTCGCATTGCTGCACTTGAGAACCCACACGGGGTGATCCGGCTTCGAGCGCTTCCTGTCCTGCACGGCGCCGAGCGACTTGTCACACGCAAAGCCCTGCAGGCGTATCTGTGCCGCGAGCACGTTCTGCGGTGCTTCCCCGGCCGCCTGTGCCTGTGCGGGAGTGCCCGGAATGGAGGCGGCAGCCAGCAGAGCAGGGGACAGAACAACAGGGAGATATCGACGAGCTTTCATGAGACGGCCCCACCTTCGCGACGGTCCAATTATTTCGAACAATGACTCCTTCAGGACCCAAAGACAATCGACTGCCGTGCCTGCCCGGCGTCGACCGATTGCGGCTGTGCGGCGTCAAGCACCCGCCAGAGTGGTGCAATCCGGAGCACGTACAAATACTTGCTTCCCCGGTTCCGGCCGTAAGCAAACGTTTAGCGGCAGCATGTATGCTGCTCCGGATCAGTTCTGTCTTAACCCCCGGTTAGTCATGCGCCTCGTTCCGATGAGAGACCCTGACAGGTCCTGGCGATCGATCAAGGGCCAGTGGAAGAAGGACGCCGAGAGCGTCGGCGAGGACTTTTCGACCTTTTCCACCGGGATATTCTCGGCTTACGACGCCCTGACCAAGGACGGCGACAACCCCAATCTCTACTGCCTTTCCGATGGCGAGCGGGTTCACGCGGCCTGCCAGGTCAGTCGCCTGATGATGAGCAAGTTCCCGAACCCCATCCTGCGCGCACGCTTCATCGTGGTGTCGCCAATCTACGATTTGGGTATCGCCGACGCCGGCAAATACGCCCAGATGATGGTCGCGCTGTTCTCCGGCATCGTCTGGCTGTCGCGGGATACCATGACGGCGAGCCACATCCGCTTCTTCCTGAAGAGCCCCGGGGATTCGCAGTTCTTTGCGCCGTTGCGGGCAGCGACCGAGTCGTCGCTGTTCTCCGAGTTCACGATCGAAGGCGGTCTGATCGAGTGCAGCCTCAAGGAAGCGGAACTGGCGGAAACCGCCTGATTTCCGTTCCCACGGCTTAACTTCCCGATAACTCACTTTGCTAACGCCCCCTTGGGTTGTGATCCCCTACAACAAACGCTTGTGGGAGCGGGGGAAATGCGGAACGGTTCGTCTGGAGATTTGGTTGCGGCCGGCCCGCGGCGGGCAATGGTTCATGCGCTGTCGCGGATGAAGCTCGGCGCGATCCAGTGGCTCATTCTGGGTGCTGCGGTGGCCGTCATCGCCATCACGCTCGGCACCGGCTATCTCGCCCTGCAGTACCGCGAGCGGGCGCTTCAGGTGGCGGAGCGCGACCTCAACAACACGGCGCTGCTGCTGTCGCGCCACTTCGATCAACGGCTCAACGATCTGCAGCACGTGCATGACGACGTGCTGGCCGCAATACGGGCGGAAGGCGTCGATACCGCCGATGCGTTCGAGAAGAGAATGTCGACATTGAGCGCGCATGAAATGTTGCGCGCCAAGCTGGCGGTGCTTCCTCCGGTCGGCGCCCTGAACCTGTGGAGCGCGAAAGGCTTCCTGATCAATTCATCCGAAATGTGGCCGGTGCCCGACGGCACCATCACGGATCGGCGTTACTTCCAGGAGTTCACGTCGGGGAGGCCCTCGCCCGACATGATCCTCGAGCCGGTCGTGAGCAAGGTCACCAAGGTCTGGACGATGGTCTTTGCCCGAAAGATCATCGGCCGCGACGGCGAGATCATGGGCATTACGGTTCGCGGCGTCGAGCCATACCATTTCGAGGACTTTGTCGGTTCGCTGATGCTGGACAGCGACACTGCAATCTCGATGATTCATCGGGACGGCACCATCATCGCCCGTTATCCCAAGGACGACAGACTTGTCGGGCGCAATGTTGCCGGTACACCGTCATTCCAGCGCGCGCTGGCGATGGACGGCAACATATCCGGACGCTTCACCAGCGAGCGGGAGTCGGAAGACAAGGTCGGGGCGGTCAGGTCGCTGGAGCATTTTCCGATTTTCGTCGTCGCCACGACCAAGACGTCGACCGTGCTGGCTGACTGGCGGTCGCAGACCCGTTTGCAGTTCTGCGCTGCGGCCCTGGCCGTCGTGATCGCGATCGGCATGGTGTTCCTGATCGTGCGCAAGCTGCGCCAGCAGCACGCCGCCGCGCAACACATGCTGTCTGAGAAAACCCGGCATCTCGATACTGCGATCAACAACATGACCCAGGGCCTGCTGCTGTTCGATGCCTCGGGCCGGCTGGTGATCTGCAACCGGCAATATATCGACATGTTCGGCCTGTCGCCGGATATCGTCAAACCCGGCTGCCACCTGCGCGATCTCATCGCGCATCGCCAGCAGCGCGGCTCGTTCGTCGGTGACGTCGACGCCTATTGCGCCAAATTTCTCGACCCCAGCATCGATCTCAAGGACAGCGTGACTTCGACGCCCGACGGCCGTTCGATCAGACTGATCTTCAAGCGCTCGCCGGACGACGGTTGGGCCACCACGATGGAAGACGTCACCGAAGTCCGTCGTGTCCAGGAAAGGATCGAACATCTCGCCCATTATGACGCGCTTACCAGCCTGCCGAACCGGATGCTGTTCCAGCGTCACGCGGAGAAGCTGCTGCAGACCGAGGGCGCCGAGTTCGCGATCCTCTACATCGACATCGACGAGTTCAAGCGCATCAACGATACGCTGGGGCATCTGATCGGCGACGAGTTTCTCAAGGGCGTCGCGGACCGGTTGCGCCAGTCGGCCGGGGCCGGAGACTTCATCGCCCGCCTTGGCGGCGACGAGTTCGCGGTCCTGCAACACGGCATCGAGGGCGCCGAGGACGTTCACGCGCTGGTGGCACGGATCTACCAGGCGCTGCGGACGCCGTTCGACTGCCATGGCCATCAGCTCACCAGCGATGCCAGCATCGGCATCGCGATTGCGCCGCGGCATGGCGCCGATCTGTTCGACCTGTTGAAGAACGCCGACCTCGCGATGTATGCCGCGAAGGCCGCCGGCCGCCGGACGTACCGCTTTTTCGACCCGTCGATGGAGCAGGAGGCCAATCGCCGCCGCGAACTCGAGGCCGATCTGCGCGCGGCGCTGGCGCAGGGCGGGTTCGAACTTCACTATCAGCCGCTGATCGACCTGTGCAGCGATGAAGTCATCGGCTGCGAGGCCCTGTTGCGCTGGCGGCACCCGGTGCGCGGGATGGTTTCGCCCGCCGACTTCGTGCCGGTCGCCGAGGAAACCGGCCTGATCGAGGAGATCGGGCAGTGGGTGTTGCGCACCGCCTGCGCGGAAGCCGCGACCTGGCCGGCCCATGTGCGCATCGCCGTCAACGTCTCGCCGATCCAGTTCAAGTCGGAAACGCTGCCGCTGAAGGTCGCCGCAGCGCTCGCCGAAACCGGGCTCGATCCGCGCCGGCTGGAGCTGGAGATCACGGAAGCCGTGCTGATCGCGGATCACGACGCCGCGCTGGTGGCGCTGAACCAGCTCCGCGCGCTCGGGATTCACATCGCGCTCGACGATTTCGGAACCGGCTATTCCTCGCTGCAATATCTGCAGCGTTTTCCGTTCGACAAGATCAAGATCGACCGCTCGTTCGTCAGGGAAGTGACGCACAATTCCTCGTCGGCCTCCATCATCCGCGCGGTGGTCAGCATCGCAGCCGATCGCAACATGATCACCACGGCGGAAGGCGTCGAGACGCTGGACCAGCGCGAGACCGTGCAGAACCTGGGCTGTACGCAGATGCAGGGTTATCTGTTCAGCGCCGCGCGGCCGGCGCAGGAGATACGAACGCTGTTGGCATCGAGGAAGGCGAGCGTCGAGGACGCGGCGTGAGCCAAATCCGGCTCCGGGGGACGCCGGAAACAAAAATATCGAAAACAACCCCATGCAAAGTAGGATCGAACCGGCCCGGAGCGGTTTCCACTTCGCTGGAAACGCTCTAGCGGCGCGCTTCGGAAATCGCTTTCCTGAGAATCCGCGACAGCAGCTCCACCGAATAGGGCTTCTGGATCAGTTCAAAGCCTTGGTGCGCGCTTTCTGCCAGCACGTTGCTGTAGCCGCTTGTCAGCACCACCGGCAGACCCGGGAAGCGCTCGCGAATGAGACCGGCGAGCTCGACGCCGTTCATGCCGGGCATGATGACGTCTGAAAATACCAGGTCGGCGGAGAACTCGTCCTTTGCAAGGATGGCGAGCGCTGCGTCGGCGCTGGCGACGCGGCGGACGGTGTAGCCGAGATCTTCCAGCAATTCGGTGGAGAATTGCCCGACGTCGTCATTGTCCTCGACCACGAGGACACGGTAGCCGCGGCCCCGCGCGGCGGGTTCGATGCCGGTCGCCGTGGCTTCGACTGCGTCCACGGGCGCGGCAGCTTGCGGCAAATAGATCGTGAAGGTGGCGCCTTCGCCGGGCGGGCTCGCGACCGCGATGTCGCCGTCGGATTGCTTGGCGAAGCCGAACGCCTGGCTGAGGCCGAGGCCGGTACCCTTGCCGACTTCCTTGGTCGTGAAAAACGGTTCGAAGATCGTCTCGAGCAGCTCGGGCGCAATACCGCCGCCGGTGTCCGCCATGGCGACGGCGACGAAGTCGCCGCTGCGGGCGGGCTGGGCACGCAGGGCAGGGATGCCGTTCACCTTGCGCACGCCCATGGTCAGCCGCCCTTCGCCGTCCATGGCGTCGCGGCCGTTGACGGCGAGATTGATGAGCGCGGTCTCGAACTGGGCGACGTCGGCAATCGCAAAGCAGTTGCGGTCCGATATTTCGACGTCGATCTGGATCCGTGCGCCAACGAGGGGACGGATCAGCTGGGCCACCGCCTCGACCTGCGTGCTGACGTTGAACACCTGCGGCTTCAGCGGCTGCCTGCGGGCAAATGCCAGCAATTGTCCGGTCAGCTTGGAGGCACGCTCGACGGTGTCGGAAATGGCGTCGATGTAGCGCCGGCGGCGCTCTTCCGGCAATTCACGGCGGCGCAGGAAGTCCGTCGCCGAGCGGATGATCGTCAGGAGATTGTTGAAGTCGTGCGCCACGCCGCCGGTCAATTGCCCGACCGCTTCCATCTTCTGCGACTGGCGCAGCGCTTCCTCGCCCAGGCGGCGCTCGGTGATGTCCACGGCTTCGGGAACAGCGCCGACGATGGCACCGTGCTGATCGCGCAGCGGGCGCATCTTGAAATCGAAATAACGCTCGCCAATCGGCAGGCGGAGCCGCATCTCGATCTGGACTTCCTCGCCCTGCATTACAGTGAAGAAGGCATCGCGAACAGTGCCGCCCATGCCTTCGGTCCCGGAAAACCACGGTGTGTCCCAGAACGGTTTGCCGAGCACCGTGCTGGCGTCGCTGCGGATTCCGGCCAGCGCAGTCTTGTTGGCGTAGAGCAGGTCGCCGTGCAGGTTGAGCAGGCCTTGGTACTGGTGGCTGGTTTCGAGGATCGCGCGCATCTGCGCTTCGTTGGATTCGAGCTGCGCGGTTCGCTCCGTGATCCGCAATTCCAGGATCTCGTTGAGCTGGCGCAGATCGTGCTCGCCCTGCTTGGCGGCGGTGATGTCGTGCGCGACGCCGATGAAGCCGATGTGGTTGCCGGTCGGATCCCAGCGCGGCTGCGATTCCGAGCGCAGCCAGCGCCATTCGCCATCGGCGCGCCGGTAGCGGGCTTCCAGCACGAACGGCTTGAGCGAGGCTTCGCCCGCGATCGATTCCTGCACGACCCGCTGCTGGTCATCGGGGTGAAGCCGCTTGCGCCAGTCGAACGCAATGGCTTCCTCGAACGGCAATCCGAGGAAATCGACATAGGCCCGATTGGCGAAGGAGCGCGTGCGGTCGAGCTTGGTGACCCACATCGGCACCGGCGCGCTGTCGGCGATCAGGCGAAAACGCTCCTCGCTTTCGCGCAGCTTTTCCTGGGCCAGCATCCGGTCGGTGGCGTCGATATGGGCGCCGACCAGCCGCAGTGCGCGTCCTTCGCTGTCGCGTTCGATCTTGGCGACGACATCGATCCAGCGGATCTGGCCGTCGTTCGGCCGCACGATGCGGTAGGTGGCGTTATAGTCCTCGTCGCGGCCGGCAAGCGCATCGAGAAACTGTTTGACCGTTCGTTCGCGGTCGTCCGGGTGAATTCGCTCTACCCATTGTTCGTGGGTTTCGTTGGCTGCATCCGGCGGCAGGCCGTGGATGATGAGATATTCCGGCGAGCGGCGATTCTTGAATCCTTCGCGGAAGTCGACCTCGACGCCGCCGACGCGCCCGATCCGCTGGATCCGCGCCAGTTCCGCTTCGCGTTCCTGCAGCGCGCGATGGGCGCGGTCACGCTCGCCCGCGATCTGCTGCAGATGGTGCCGCAGGCGATCGGTGGCAGATTCGGGAAGGACGTTTACGTTCGAAGTGTCGGAAGTGGTCATGCAGGCCGGCAGTCTTTGCCGGCAGTTTCACACAGGAGATGGCGCCTTAGCCAGCTTCATTTGGCTTTTGTTGCCGGGCGACAATTGTAGGCCCTGCGGAACCCGGCCGCCTGGGCGTCGTCCTCGGAGCAAAACCAGCGGTCGGGATTACCCAGGCCCGGATAGGAACGGCACGCCTGCAAATGATAGATGCCGAGGTTCCCGGTCACGCGCGCGCGGACGGCGTACTTGCCCTTGATGTTGCAGCTTCCGGGCATCACGAGGTCTTCGGGAAACAAAGCCTCGCGGATTTCGCGATCGCGGTCGGAGCGGCATGCGCCGCCGAGCAGGGCAGCATCCTTCTTCCCGAGGCGGAACTCTTGCGGAGCAATGAAGCAGCCTTTCCAGAGTCCCTTACGATCTTCCCTGGCGCGCGCCTGGTCGGCCTGGAAGCGGCCGGTGGCGGACGCGTCCACATTGAGGCCAAATCCGCTGCTGATGATCATCCGGCTCAGGCTCGTCGTTTCGCCTTCGATCCCGCAGGCGCCGATGCGCCGCTTCTTGTAGGTGGGGTCCGCGCCGAGATCGTCGCAGCGCACCTCGCGGTTGCCGATCAGTTTCGCGAGCTGGTCGCGGGCCTCGACGCCGCAGGTCCAGACGTCGGCGTGCTCGTCGATGCAGAGCTGATCAAACGCCGGCGTGTCGACGCCGTCGAGCCGGTAGGTGACGTTGCCCAACTGCAGCGTGCCGCCATCGCGGACGATGGCCGTAGCAGCCGAGCCATGGGTGACGGGGAGCAATATCGATAACAGCGCCGCAACCAGGAAAAGACGTGACCGCATCTGTTTCACTTCAAATCATTCCGTTTACGCGACGCCTTCTATCATACGCCTGCGTGCTTGAACCAAGTTGCTGGTCCCGATCGTGAGCAGAATGCACACCGTGAGGAAAAGGCGGCAAGTACCCAAACGGCGCATTGACTTCATCTGAACAAATAGAGAACATAGCCGCGTCACCCACGTGGAATTTGCTCATGTCGTTCTCTTCACAGCCGAAACCCGAAGAGAACGACGAGCTGGAATCCGCGGTGGATCAGGCCATTTCGGCCTGCGGCGGCGATATGAGGGCGACCATCCGGGCGCTGATCGTTGCCAATGAGTATCTGGAAACCGAGGTCGGCGAGCTGATGAAGGCGGTCAGCCACGCTTATGCGCGGGGCCGGTTCAACGCCTATTCGGGGTAAATGGCGGCCGTTCGGCACAGCCCGCGGCCACGAGACCGTTGCCTCCATCGATTTTTGCTGTACGACGGGTTTGTTACCCGCGTCCCCGCATGTCATATGGCGGGTGAGGATCCCGCCCAAAGCTCAAGCAAGAAGAACATGTTCAAAAGAATTCTGATCGCAAATCGCGGCGAGATCGCCTGCCGGGTCATCAAGACTGCCCGCCGGATGGGGATCGAGACGGTAGCGGTGTATTCCGAGGCCGACCGCGATTCGCTGCATGTCGAGATGGCCGACGAGGCCGTGCTGATCGGCCCGCCGGCAGCCAGCGAGAGCTACCTGCTAATCGACAAGATCGTCGAGGCCTGCCGCAAGACCGGTGCGCAGGCCGTGCATCCCGGCTACGGCTTCCTGTCCGAACGCGAGGCGTTTCCGCGCGCGCTGGAGGCCGCTGGCATCGTATTCATCGGCCCCAATCCGGGCGCCATCGCCGCGATGGGCGACAAGATCGAATCCAAGAAGGCTGCCGCAAAAGCAAAAGTCTCGACCGTGCCCGGGCATCTCGGCGTCATCGAGGACGAAAAGCACGCGGTCAAGATCGCCGACGAGATCGGCTATCCCGTGATGATCAAGGCCTCGGCCGGCGGCGGCGGCAAGGGCATGCGGATTGCGCATTCGAAGTCCGAGGTTGCCGAAGGCTTCAACCTCGCCAAGGCCGAGGCGAAATCCTCGTTCGGCGACGACCGCGTCTTCATCGAGAAATTCATCGTCGATCCCCGCCACATCGAAATCCAGGTGCTGGGCGA
>DAIMKE010000120.1:0-10346 GCA_036721875.1 Bradyrhizobium sp.
CGCGAAGGCGCGGCTTGTAGTGTCGGCGTCCGTGACCGTGCGGGCCACCGGCCCGAACAGCTTGAAATTGGTCTCGGGATCCGGCTCGGCAATGAACATGGCGCCGTCGATGCCGAACGCGGCCACCTCGAACGATTCGGCGACAATGCTCTCCTCGGGCAGGATGTGACCGCCGTGGAGATCGCCATCCGTCTCGGTCCACAGCGCATGGCAATGGAAGAACGGCGCGCCGTCGCGCTCGCCGAATGTCATGGCTCCGAGCTTGAGGCGCGTGATGCCCGCAGGCCGGAACGTGTCGCTGTAGAACGCGGCGTTGGCGCCGGTCTTCGACAGCGCCGGCATCACATAGGCAAAGGGACCGAGCGCCCCTCCCCGCAAGTTCAGCACGCCGCTGCCAAACCCTGCTTCCGCAAAGCCGCGGCGCGCGGCCTCCAGCAGCGGCAGCCCCGCGGCAAGCGTGAACGAAAACGCGCGGCCCCGCGCCTCGACCCACTGAATACGCTCCGGCACCGCTGCACCGGGTTGGGCAATGCTGCGCATCTCTTTAGCTACCCGTCGACTTCGCGACGAGTTCAAGCAGACCGCGCGCCTCGAGTTCGTCCCGCACCAGCCGCTTCGGAATCTTGCCGTAGCCGGATTTCGGCAGCGCCTCCCAGAAGAAGAAGCGCTTTGGCATCTTGTAGCGCGGCACCTTCGGCGCGAGGAATGCTGCCAGCTCCGCTTCGCTCACCGCGCCGGCGCCCTCGCGCGCCACGCAGACGGCGACGCCGACCTCACCCCAGAACGGGTCGGGCACGCCGAGCACCGCGACCTCGCCGATCGCGGGATGAGTGAGAATCTTCTCCTCGACCTCGCGCGGATAGATGTTCGAGCCGCCGGAGATGTACATGTCCGATGCGCGGCCGGTGATGTAGACAAACCCCTCCTCATCCATATGCCCGAGGTCGCCGGTGCGGAACCAGCCGTCGCGGAACGCCTTCGCGTTGGCCTCGGGGTTGTCGTAGTAGCCGGCGAATACGGCTGGCCCGATAACGCAGATCTCGCCGGTCTCGAACGGCTTCAACTCGCGCCCGTCATCGCCCTGGATCGAGACCTGCATGCCGGTGCGCTCGAAGCCGCAGGTGCCAATGCGGGCCTGCGGGCTGTCCTCGATCTCATGCAGGTTGGCCGGCATCACCGTGATGTTGCCGGTGACCTCGCCGAGGCCGAAATACTGCACCAGCACCGGGCCCAGTCTGTTCAGCGCCGCCTTCTGGTCCTCGCGGTACATCGGCGCGCCGGCGTAGATCACGAAGCGCAGCGAGGAGTGATCGTATTTGTCGACGGCAGGATGCTCGACCATCATCTTCAGAATGGTCGGCACGGTGAACATGTTGCTGACGCGATGCGTCTCGATCAGGCGGAATGCCTCGGCGATATCGAACTTCTCGGTCGGCAACAGAATCGTCGGCGCGCCGCGCGCAGTCTGCATCAACTGGTGCACGCCGGCGCCGTGCGACAGCGGCGCGACCACCAGCGAGGCGTCGGTCTCCGTCGTGCCGGGCGTGAGGTCGGCGAGATGGTTGGTAACGACAAAGGCCATCTGGCCATGGGTCAGCACCGCCGCCTTGGAGCGTCCAGTGGTGCCTGATGTGAAGAAGAACCAGCAGGGGTCGTCATAGTCGACCGCCGCGTTTTCAACCCTCGCGCCCGCGTGATCGGCGATCGCCCCGCTCACCGACTTCTCGCCGAAGCCGCCCTCGCCGATCCGCCAATTCGAGCGCGGGATTGGCAGCGGCCGCGGCGTGTTCGGGGAAATCGCCGTGGCACAGAAACGCCTTCGCGCCGGAGGCAGCTGCGAGATAGGCGACTTCGTCCGGCATCAGGCGGAAATTGGTCGGCACCCAGACCGCGCCCAATCGAAACGCCGCGAACATCGACCAGAACATCTCGTCGTTATTTTTGGAATGAACCAGGATGCGGTCGCCCTTGACGACACCCCGCGCCGCCAATGCCGCCGCGAGCGCCGAAACGTGGCCGTCGATCTCGCGCCAGGTCCAGGACCTGTCGCCCCAGACGAAGCCTGTCCGGCCGCCGTGGCGGCGGGCATTCTGGGTCAGCATATGCGCGAGATTCATCACCCGGCGCGACATCCGCGCCAGCCCGCCCCGCGGGGCGGCATTCGTTACAGCCTCGGTCAAAGCCATGGCACCATTACGTTTCGCAAAATAGACATCAAACACCTCATTCCGACGATAGCAGAAGGCCCGGCACTACCTCAAATCCACCGCGGCCAGATGTCACCGCACGCCTGTCCCCTTGCAGCGCTGGCATTTGACGACCTTGTCGCCCTTCTTCAGCAGGCCCTTACCCTCGCAATTCTTGCATTTCTGCTTCTTCTTGATATTCGAACCTTTTTCATTGGCCACAATCTTCCTCCCCGAGCGTTGCAAGCATCACCATGATCCAGCTAGGCATTGCCGTCCAGAACCCTGCACCACCGATATGGGGGATCGAATGATTGGCCGTCGAGATCTGGTTCTGTCGGGAACTGCCGCCCTGATTGCCGCCGCCTTGCCGTCCCCCGCGCTGGCGAAGCCGCCGGCAGATGATCCCGCAAACGTCGTCACCGGAATCTACACCCGCGCGTCCCAGGGCAAGGGCGACTCCGGCGGCAACTTCGTGGTCGGCAACAAGGTCGCGCGCAGCAAATACCTGTCGAAGTCGCTGGCGGCGCTCTGGGCCAGGGCGGAGGCCCGCACACGCAAGGGCGAAGCCGGGCCGATCGATTTCGATCCCGTCACCAACTCGCAGGACCCGGACGTCAAATCGTTCAGGGTGACCGTCGAAAAGCAGGAAGGGGACAAGACAGCGATCGCCGTCACCATCGAAGGCCACCAGGGCCCGCGGCCCAAGCCGGCCGACCAGACCGTGCGCTATCATCTCGTCCGGGAGGAGGACCAGTGGAAGATCGACGACATCAGGGGCACTGCTGACGAAAGGCCATGGTCGGTCCGCAGCATCCTCGCCGCTTCACTGAGAAATTAGCACTCTCAGCGATGGCCGGCCGCGGAAGACCGGCTGGCCATCGCGAATGGACTACTGCGAATGATTGGCCAAATCCTGATCGCTCAACCGCCAATCCTGCCAGAGCTGTAGCCCGCCCAGAAGAACGGCAAATCCACCGAGCGCGATGTGCCACATGCGGAGCATGTCGTCGCCGGAATAGCCGAAGATGAAGGGCGACGCGATCAGCCAGAGGCCAAGCACGATCTGTCCTACCTCCTCCCAGCGCTGCAGTGCGACATATTCCAGCTGGGCAAGCCCGAAGATCAGCATGCCGACCACGAACGTATTGAGGATCATGGTGCTGCGTTCGGAGTCCATCACGTCATGGCTGGAGAATGGAAACCACGGCGAAACCACGATCGCCACGCCGAGCAGCATGCCCAGCCAATCCTCCCACGATCGATGCGTACGGAAGAAGCGAAAGTCCGACATGGTAAAACCTCCCTTGCAAAGAGGCATACGTCAGCGGCCCGCAATCACGACAATTCCGATATCGAACCAGGTCAGGCCGCATCGGAGGCGTATGTCTTGGAAAAGACCTAGGAACATTATCTCCGTCCGCAAGATCCACCGCTGACGATAATTGCGCTTATGGCCTGTTCGACGGGCGACTTATTGTGCGGCGCCAAGCCCTTGCTGCCCCCGGCGAGCGGGTTCCCACTCCGGAGCCTGTTTGCATCGCCGGGCTTGCGCCCCTACATCAATCGATCAATCAAAGGGAAGCACTTCGCATGGCTGCCGTTCGCGACAACAAGGCTGAAAACCGCTTCGAACTCGACGTCGAAGGCGCGGTGGCGTTCGCGAACTATCGCGTGACCCCTGCGGCGGTCATCATTACCCATACCGAAACACCTCGCACCCTGCGCGGCCGCGGCATTGCCTCGGAACTGGTCAAGGGCGCGCTCGAATTGATCCGTGCCGACGGACGCAAGGTCATCGCAGGCTGCGGCTTCGTGGTCGACTATCTGCGCAAGAACCCCGAATTTGCCGATCTGACGGCGTGAAAAAGGCCCGCGTCGCCGCGGGCCTTTGCCTCTCGAAACCGACGAAACGTCAGTCCTTGAGATCGGGCGGCAGCACGCCGCCATTGGCCGCGAGCTTGGTCATGACCTGCTTGTGCAGCCAGATGTTCATGCTGGCGGAGTCACTGCTGTCGCCGGTATAGCCGAGTTCCTTCGCCAGCTCCTTGCGTGCAGCAAAGCTCGAATCGATGTCGAGCGCCTTCATCAGGTCGACGATCGAGGTACGCCACGCCAGCTTCTCGCCCTTGGCGGCAACCGCCTTGTCCAGGATCGGTGCGACGTCGACAGTCGCTGCCGGCGCTGCTGCCGATCCGCCCGCCGATCCACCGGACGATCCCGCGCCCGCAGCCGCGCCGCCGCCGGCCGGCGCCGCATCCGCCTTGGTGCCGAAAATTGCGCCCATGATTTTTCCGAAAATGCTCATCGTTCGCTCCCAATATACTGAAGGGGGTGACTTGAAGATCGTCTCAAGTCTCTGGCGGCACTGTTTGACCGGCAGCACCACGCCGGTATCGTTAACGAGTTTAGCCAGCCCAATGTGACTTGCCAATGTAACATTCACTGAAGCGTGAGTGCGTTTACCCCTGTTTGGGAGTACGCTGTCGGTTCAGTTCGCGACATGGCCAGTTCCATCATATTCGCGTCTGGCCTGATCGTGATCGTTTTATGAAACGGCGCATGCGCGTCTTTCGGTTGGCGCTCGATGCGACCGAAAGGGAGCAGCGACCATGGCCACCTATCACGGCAATGTCACATCAATGGCGCCGAGCGGACCGGACACCGACGGTGCGCCGGTCATCCGAACCATCGACCTCACCGATCTCAATGAGGCGCTGCGGCGCGGCTGGGAAGATTTCAAGGCCGTACCAAGCCACGCCATCATCCTGTGCATCATCTATCCCGTGCTCGGACTTGTGCTGGCGCGCACCGTACTGGGCTACTCCATATTGCCGCTGCTGTTTCCGCTGGCCGCGGGTTTTGCCCTGCTCGGTCCATTCGCGGCGATCGGCCTCTATGAATTGAGCCGCCGCCGCGAGCGCGGCGAACAGCCGACCGCATGGGATGCGCTCGAAGTGCTGCGCTCACCGTCGTTCGGCGCCATGGTCGGGCTGGGCGCGTTGCTGCTGGCGCTATTCGTGACCTGGGTGGCGACCGCCCAGGCCATCTACATCTCAGCGTTCGGCTACGAAGGCGCGAGCGGCATATCCGATTTTGTCACGCGCGTGCTGACGACGCGTCAGGGATGGTGGCTCATCGTCGTGGGCTGCGGCGTCGGCTTCCTGTTCGCCCTCGTCGCACTCTGCATCAGCGTGGTGTCGTTCCCGATCATGCTGGATCGTCACGCCAGCGCCGGCGATGCGATGGTGACCTCGCTGCGGGCGGTGGCACGAAACCCCGTGCCGATGGCGGCCTGGGGTTTGATCGTCGCAGTGCTGCTGGTGGCGGGATCGTTGCCGTTCTTCCTCGGCCTCGCCATCGTCATTCCACTGCTCGGACATGCCACCTGGCATCTCTACCGGCTGACGATCGAACCGGAACTCAATCCGCAGCCGCATCCGCCCCGCGCGCACCGCGACCGCAAGCCGGCTGCCGATTTTCCGGCCAATCTGTTCCCGTGGAAACAAAAATAGCCGCAGGAAACATCGTTTGATGAGGCCGCCGGTCGATAGCCGACCGGCGGTTTGCATTGGGAATTCGCAGCAGCGTCGCGACGGCAGGTTAACGACGAATTGACCGAGCAAACGACAATGCATCCGAAGACGTGATGCAAAGTCATGTTTTAGCCGCTCTTGCTTCAAACATTCGGTGTGGCTTCGACACTATGTCGACGGCTTATCGATCCTGGAGCGAACGACACGATGATCTCTCGCCGTTACATCCGCGCTTTGACGCTTGGTGCGCTGCTGTCGGGATTCGCGGCGCCCGCGTTCGCTGCGCCATGCGGTACCGGATCGTTTGACGCCTGGCTCGAGGACTTCAAGAAGGAAGCTGCCGCCAAGGGGATCTCGGCATCCGCCATCCAGGCGGGCCTCGCCGGCGTCAACTTCGACAAGACGGTGCTGGCCCGCGACCAGTCGCAAAAGGTCTTTACACAAAGCTTCGAGGAGTTTTCCGGCCGCATGGTGCCGCCGCGGCTGACCCGCGGCGCCAACATGCTCAAGCAATACGGTTCGGTGCTCGCGCGCATCGAACAGGCCTATGGCGTACCCGGCGAAGTGCTGGTGGCGATCTGGGGACTGGAAACCGATTACGGCGTCAACATCGGAAAATTCCCGACCATGCGCGCGCTGGCAACGCTTGCCTACGATTGCCGCCGCACCGACATGTTCAAGGCCGAGTTGATGGACGCGCTGCGCATCGTCGAACGCGGCGATGTCGCGCCCCAGGAGTTGCGCGGCGCATGGGCCGGTGAAATCGGCCAGACCCAGTTCATGCCGTCATCCTACATCAAGTTCGCGGTGGATTTCGACGGCAACGGCCGCCGCGATCTCCTGCGCAGCCCGCCGGACGTGCTGGCCTCTACTGCGAACTTTCTCGCCGGCCATGGCTGGCAAAAGGGCAAGGATTGGGAGCCCGGCAGCGCCAACTTCGCTGCGATCAAGGAATGGAACAAGAGCGAGGTTTACGCCAGGACCATCGGCTACTTCGCCACGCAGCTTTCGCGCGCCCCCTGACTCTGGAATTCAAAGGGACGGATCTCGAGCCGACCGGCGCTTTGCAGGCGGCCATACTACACTGAGGTTTTCGCCGCTGCACCGACCGGCAATGGGTGATAGCCGCAAACGGACAGAGGCTATCGAAAGAGTGATTTGTAATTCATAATTATGTCGCGATTCGCATGCCGTGAACGCATAAGAAAATTTCAAAATTCGGGGCTGCTGAGCACATTTTAGTCGGAATCGACCGGCTTCCCAGCTATCTTACGTACCTTATTAGCCGACTGGTAACGCTACGCTGCGAGCGCATTAATCCCGCATTTTAAAGGCTTTACCAGCGAAGCCACGGCGTTGGCAGAGTTCCCCCGCCGGCCGATTGGACGGCCATGCCGAAGTGTTAAGCGGCCCTTACTTCAGCCATGCATTGGACGTTTAGCTGCATCGCAGCATTGGAACTTCTGCACTGCAAAATCTAAGCTATATTCATTTCAACGATGAGGCTACCTCCAAGAGCTGAATCGAAACTTCAAGGAGACTACCATGCTTCTCTCGCTCATCCGCATGATCCAGGCTTTCCGGGATTATCAGCGCAATGTCAGCGAACTGTCCCAGCTCAGCGACCGCGAGCTGGCCGATATCGGCCTCGATCGTTCGGACATTCCGCGCGTTGCCAGCGGTGCCTATAACGGCTGATCCCGGATCAGCCGCCCGTTGAACGGATAACGCCCGCCTCGCTGCGGGCGTTGTCGTTTTACCGGCACCCCCGCGCTCGAACTCTGCTCCAGAGCAGACCACATCTTCGGTCATCGCCGCGCTTGAAAATGCCTTGGCAGGTGCGCTTCGTGTGAAAACGCGCTAACCCTGCGCGCATGATTTCCAGCACTCCCCAAACTGATACCGTCCACGTGGTT
This sequence comes from Bradyrhizobium sp., assembly GCA_036721875.1. GTDB lineage: Bacteria > Pseudomonadota > Alphaproteobacteria > Rhizobiales > Xanthobacteraceae > Bradyrhizobium. Next base: position 7,639 of record DAIMKE010000120.1, read on the forward strand.
GGCGGCGGCCTCGCCGGCTCGGAAGCCGCTTGGCAGATCGCCAATGCCGGCGTTCGAGTCGTTCTCCACGAGATGCGCCCTGTCAGGATGACCGAGGCGCATCGCACGGAGGGCCTGGCCGAACTCGTCTGCTCGAATTCGTTCCGCTCGGACGACGCCGCCAACAACGCCGTAGGCCTGTTGCATGCCGAGATGCGCCGGCTGGGCTCGCTGATCATGCGGGCCGCCGACGCCAACCAGGTGCCCGCCGGCGGGGCGCTGGCGGTCGACCGCGACGGGTTTTCCGCAGCCGTCAGCAAGGCGCTGCGCGACCATCCGCTGATCGAGATCGCAAGAAGCGAGATCGCCGGCCTGCCGCCGGCCGAATGGGGTAGCGTCATCGTCGCAACCGGCCCCCTCACCTCGGCGCCGCTGGCGGACGCCATCCGCGAACTGACCGACGAGAACGCGCTGGCGTTCTTCGATGCGATCGCACCGATCGTGCACAAGGACTCCATCGACATGTCGGTGGCGTGGTTCCAGTCACGCTACGACAAGGTCGGGCCCGGCGGCACCGCCGCCGACTACATCAACTGCCCGATGACGAAGGAGCAATACGACGCTTTCGTCGCCGCGCTGCTGGCCGGCGAGAAGGTCGATTTCAAGGACTGGGAGACCAACACGCCCTATTTCGACGGCTGCCTGCCCGTCGAAGTGATGGCCGAACGCGGTCCGGAAACCTTGCGGCACGGCCCGATGAAACCGGTCGGACTGACCAATCCCCACAACCCGACGGTCAAGGCCTACGCGATCGTACAACTGCGCCAGGACAACAAGCTCGGCACGCTCTACAACATGGTCGGCTTCCAGACCAAGCTGAACTACGGGGCGCAGCAGCGCGTATTCCGCACCATTCCCGGCCTCGAGAATGCCGAATTCGCCCGCCTCGAAATACCTTCCTTGAACTCGCCGAAGCTGCTGGACGGGCAATTGCGCTTGCGCGCGCAGCCGCGGCTGCGCTTTGCCGGCCAGATGACCGGCTGCGAGGGCTATGTGGAATCCGCCAGCATCGGCCTGATCGCCGGCCTCTATGCCGCGGCAAATGCGCGGGCGATGTCGCTCGAACCGCCGCCCGCGACCACGGCACTGGGATCGCTGCTCGGCCATATCACCGGCGGCCACATCGAGACCATTGAGGCCGGAACGCGCTCGTTCCAGCCGATGAACATCAATTTCGGCCTGTTCCCGCCGCTTGCCAGCGTGCCGACCAAGAAACCCGACGGCACGAGGCTGCGCGGCAACGAGAAGACGGTCGCCAAAAAGCAGGCACTCAGCGCCCGGGCGCTAGCCGATCTCGATCGCTGGATTGCCGATCATCTTCGTGTAGCGGCCGCGGCGTAACATCATGAGCTTGCCCAAGGACGATGCCGCCATCCTGTCGGCGCGCTGGATCGAAGGCGTGCTGTTGAAGCGCGACGTATTCTCGACCGTCGAACGCGGCCGTTTCCGCAACGATGCCGGCGAGGTCGATGCCGTGCTGCGCCGGCTCGATCAGGTGCCGGCCTGGTCCTATCCCCTCGCGCGCCATCTGTTCGCCCGGGAGCGCCGCGCGCTGGCGCTCGCGCGCGATCTCGATGTCGGGCCGAAGCTGCTATGGGCCGGCCGGCAGGCGCTGGTACGCGGCTTCATCGACGGGGTCGCGCTGCACCTGGCAAAACCCCACGGCGACCTCGCTTATTTCCGCTCCGCAAAACTCGCTCTGCGCAAGCTGCACCGCGCCGGCATTTGCCACAATGACCTGGCCAAGGAGCAGAACTGGCTCCGCGGCAGCGATGGCCGCGCCTATGTGACCGATTTTCAACTGGCCGCCTGCTTCAGGACGCGCAGCCGGCTGTTCAGGATCGCCGCCTATGAGGATCTGCGGCATCTGCTCAAGCACAAGCGCAGCTACGCAGCCAACGCGCTGACACCGATGGAGCGCAAGATTCTCGCGCGCAAATCGTTCGTCGCGCGGCTCTGGCTGATGACCGGCAAAAAGGTCTACCAGGCCATCACCCGCGGCCTGTTCAACTTCACCGATCGCGAAGGCGGCGGCCGCAGGCTGGTCAATGACGCGCCTGTGCTGATTGATCTGATCCGAAAAAACCCCGAAGTGCGGGACACCGCGATCGTGGCATTCGCCGATCGCCGAACCGGCGTCGGACTTTACGCCTTTGTCGAGGCCGATGAGGTCGCGCTGGAGAAACAGTTGCACAGCGCGTTGTCGTCCGCCAAGGGCGTCAGGCCGCCGGAGCATATCCAGGTGGTGCATGCCCTGCCCCGCGATGCGGCCGGCAAGCCGCGAACAGAGATATTGCAGCTCGTCGCCATGAACCAGCTCGACCTGATCGAGCCGCTGATCACGAATGAGGTCGACCGGGCGTTCATGAAGGACATTCTGGAGAGCCGGAAGAATCTGCGCGACCGGTTCAATTTCGAGAGCAGCGAGTTGAATTCGCGATCGAGTTGATTTCTCGTGTCCCGGGCGCGATGCAGCGCCCTTCGCGCTGCTTCGCAGAACCGGGACCCAAAGCCGCGGCAAGAATGGACCCCGGACCAGCAGCGCACCACGCCGCAAGTGCGGCGCGCTGCGCAGCATCCGGGGAACGCCGCGAGTTCGTCCTACCCACCAAAATCCCGCATCCGCGATGCGCGCCACAGCGTCCACAGTACCCGCAGCCGCGACGTCG
>DAIMKE010000121.1:0-10335 GCA_036721875.1 Bradyrhizobium sp.
GGGGCAGGATCAAGCTGGACGCAGCCGGTGGCGAGACTGGATCCCGAGCTCGCATCGCCCCAGGTTCTCGATGGTTTCGATGCGCGGGGGACCCCGCAACTACGTGCCGCCCGCAAACCGATCACGCTGCGCCATCTGCTCACGCATACGTCCGGGCTCAGCTATCAACTCTGGGATACGAATGTCGTTCGCTACGGCAAGGCCGCGCGCAACGATCCGGCGCTGCCCCGCGCGCCGCTGATGTTCGATCCCGACGCCAGATGGGCCTATGGCGGCAGCCTCGACCGCGTCGGCCGGCTGGTCGAGATCACCAGCGGCCAAAACCTGGACCGCTATTTCCACGATCACATCCTTGGCCCGCTCGGGATGAAGGACACATCCTTCAGGCTCAGCGAAACGCAGCACGCGCGCCGGGCAAGTCTGCATTTGCGCAAGGCGGATGGAACGCTCGCGCCGCAGCCACTGGTCAAGCGAAACGCCCCGAAGGTGTTTTCGGGCGGCGGAGGAGTCTATTCCACAGCTCCGGACTATCTGACCCTGCTTCAGGCGCTGCTGAATGGCGGAGGGGCTGGCGGAAAAAGCATCCTTCGGCCGCAGACGGTGGCGCTGATGTCGACCAATCAGATCGGCAACCTCGACGCCGGGATTCTCAGGACGACCAATCCGGCATTGTCCGACGACGTCGATTTCTTCCCGGGCATCCGCCTGCGCTGGGGCCTTGGCGACATGATCAACGTCGATCCCGTGCCTGGTGGCCGCAGGGCCGGCAGCCAGACCTGGGCCGGGCTCTTCAATACCTACTACTGGATCGACCCGGCCTCGCGGATCGCAGGCGTGATCATGATGCAGATCCTGCCGTTCGCCGACCGGCGTGCCTTGAATGTCTACCGTCTGTTCGAGCGCGGAATTTACCGTTCCCACAAGCCGGCCTGAACCGCGTCCTTGGGGCAGCGCAGGCGTCACGCGTCTTTCTTGGCGGCCTTTTTCGCGGGCTTCTTTGCCGGCGCCGGCTTCCACTCCGCCGCTGCGAACTTGATCGCCCTTGCGTAGCTGTCGGCGGTGTTTTCCGCGGAGTTCTGCAGCCGCTTCGCCGCGGCAGCGCCGTGCAACATCGCGCTTTTCGCGAGATGTTTCAGCTGATCCCTGGCATCCTTGTCTTTGGCCTTGGCCGCGCGGGCCATGATCTGGTCGCGCCGTTTCTTGACGGCGGCCATCAGGCTCTTGTTCTGCGCCTTTGCGATTTGCCGGATGACGGCGTCGAGATCGGCTTCAGCCATGCTTGCTCACTGTTGCCGCGCCACGCCGTCCGCGGGCTACGGGGATCGGCGCGTCACGTTTGATGAAGGATGGCGCCATTGTGTCGCCGCGGCGTTTTCATTTCAAGCGCGTTTCTCCAGCGTCCCCTTATCGTGCCTCGGCCGCTCGCGCTAGCCCGGGATCGCCTGTCTCTTGCCACGTCCGAGCGAGAATTGGCCGACCGGGCCCTCGACATGGAATTCGAGCCCGGTCATTTTTTCAAACAAGTCGATGTTGCCGGTGCCGATGGCGCAGCCACCGAGGCCCATATCGGTCGCGGTGAGGTAAAACGTCTGGATCATGCAGCCGACGTCTTTGAGGATCAGCGAGTAGGCGATCGAGCTATACTTCCAGGAGATCCGCCCAAAGCGCGCGGCGATCGTGATCAGGACCTGCGGCGGACCGGATGCGTCCATGGCAAACTCGGCCGCCGCCGAAAGCGCCTGCAGTTGCGGGGCGGATGCGTCGATCGCGACCAGCGCATGGCCGCCCGCGTCATAGTGGTAGAAACCGCGCGCAAGTCCCTCGCAGTTGGAAACCGCCAGATACAATTCCAGTTCGTAGGCGCTGCCAGCCGACGGATAGGGCCTTGTGCTGTAGGTGAACGCAGTGCCGCTTTGGGAGTTCGCATCGCTCGTCCATTCCGACAGCACCCTGGCAGCGCGGTCCAGGAAATGCGCCAACTCGGCGAGCGTGATCGGATGCGCGTCATCGAAATCCCGGACCGAATGGCGTTCGCGCAACAGTCTTGCGAAGGGCGAGACCGAATCCGAATTGGAGAAATGTCGCAGGTCGATCTTCTTGCCGGGCCAGGGCTGCCGCACGGCCGGTAGCGGCGGAACGGCATTCGCATAGGCATAGGTGCTGCCAACCGGATTGGTCTGGCGGCCTTCCGTGCTCCGGGTGTGAAACACGAGATCATGGAAATCCCAGAGCATCAGATTGCCATCGCCCTCATTTTCCCGAAGGCCGCCGCTGCTTTTTGCATCGAGCTTGAGCAGGAATTGGCTGTCCAGCAGCAGTTCGAGCAGTTCGAGTTGGAAGGCGGCTGTGTCGCGGCGAAGCCTGCTGACCTTTTGAGGCTGCGACAGCGCAGCAAGCATGGCGACAATGGCCGGATCGCCGATGCGAAACAGCGCGTTGGCGCGCGGCGATTCCAGCACCATGCCGTTGCCGCGCCGGTGCAGATAGGCAAAGCGCGACAGCACGACCGTGTCGCCCTCGCGGAGCTTTGCCCGTTGCGGCCAGTACTCGGTGATCTGGGGCTCGATGACGACGAGGTCCTGGCCGTCGCGCGGCGAGGACAGGCGATATTCGAGAAGCCCGTGCCGCGCCAGCCGGCGCACCAGGACATCGACCTCCCTTGCGATGGCGCTCTTGCCGGCAAAGGATGCCAGCGGCAGGCCGTCGTTCAGATTGCGGGTGCTATCGATCGCAGCCTTGCTCAATTGTCCGAGATTGACGGGATAGCCGTTCACGAAACCGGCGATGCTTCCGTCCGCCTGCACCTGCAGGGAAAGATGACCGTTCAATCGTGCGGCGAGGACTGGCGCGGTCTTCCTGGTCGGCCGTTTCCGGGGAGCACGCACGGCCAGCCTTTCAGGTGTGCGGCAGGAACGGCGTGAGTTCGCTTTCCGGTCGCGGGTGATCCAGCAATCCGAGCTTAACGGGAACATCGTAGAGCCGGCCCGGCGCAAAGCGCCGATAGAAATGCCGCAGGCCCGGAACGAGCACGCGAACGACGGGGACCTCGACGTCGGGCCGCGTCTGGTCGAGCACGAGGAAATCGTAACCCGCCCGGGTGGCGATCTCGACGCAGGCATTCACCTGGTCGCGGGTGTTGTCGTGGACCTCTATGCCGGGTGCCGGCGGAACGATCGGTTTGTCGCTCGGGATCAGGAACGGATAATCCTCCAGTCGCAGCGGATTGATGCCGTCGAGCGACGGTTTCTCGCCGCTGCCGCCGCTCATCATGCCGATCGACATGAACTGGGTCAGCTCGGTGAGCGACCGCAGCAGGGCGATGCGGCGATCGAAATGCGCGCCGGAACCGAACTCGATGTTCTCGTGGCCGTTCTGCATCCAGTGCATGACAGACACGTAGGTGGGGATTCCGAGGTCGCTGGTGACGTCGAGCACCCACAGCCGCCGTCCCGCATCCGCAAACTGGGTTTGCAGATCGCGAACATAGGAATCGTCGAACTGCGAGAGGTCGAGTTCGGCGCGCTGCAGCCTGTTGTACCACCAGATGGCGTAGGCATCGCGCTCGACCAGTTCGAGAAAGCCCTGAACGATGGCTTCCTCGCGGGTGTTGCCGGCCGCGCAACCGTTGGAGTCGGTATGGAAGCCGCCATAGAAGAAGTAGAGCAGGCCGGTCGGAAGATGTTTGAAGCGCCTGTCGCGCAGCGACCAGACCGGCGACCATTCGGTCTTGGTCGAGGGATCGAGCGGCTCGGGAACGGGATGTGAGTCGTCCGGCGACTCGATCAGCCTGCTTTGAAACTGAGCATCGCTGAAAAGCTGGACGTCGTTGGGGTGAATGGCGTCGCCGGAATCGAAATCGGTAAAGCGCCGTGCCGTCCTGATCTCGTCTCCCTGGAAAATGCCGGAGTAGCGCTCGATCGACTCCATCAACGCGCTTGCTTCGCCCTGCTCGGCGGTCGAACCCTTGCCGAAGCTGCCGCCGCTCAGTCCGGACCTCAGCTGATCGATGCTTTGGGCCGGTGCGGAGAAATTGTGATGGGCGAAGAAATTGGTGTTCATCGGCAGATCGACGTCGATCCGTTCTAGCCGCGTCACCACGCCGGTCAGCGGGCTCACATGTTTGCGGAAACGCGCCACGGTGGCCCCGGAGGTCACGGTGCGATATCCGCCGCTGGTCATGATGAGCTTGCTGCCTTCGGCGATTTCGATCGGCGTCGCCGCCCGGCGTGGGCTCTTCAGTTTCTTGCTGCCGCAGGTGTGGCATTGCGGCCGCCGCGCGACAAAGTGCTTGGCGACGGCCGAACCCGTCAGATCGAGGCTCGCAATGTGATCGCGCAGATCGGTGCGAAAGCCCGAGGCAATCGCTTTCGCGATTTCGACGGCAGCGAAATGAACCGCGCTTTGTCCGACGGTGTCGTTGACCAGCGGCGATACGGCGACGGGCTGAACCTGTCCGCGGTCGAGAAACCCCTTGATCTCCCGGTTGCGGATCATGCGATCGAACAGGCAGTTCCAGCACGCACTCTCGCCCGGTTTGAACACGGGCCCCACCAGCGGAAACACGCCGGACGGCTGCACCAGCAGCCACGGCGTCCTGTCGGCCACGCGCTCCCTGTTCATCTCGGCCAGCCGCCGGTCGAGATAGTCGTTCACCAGCGTAATCGTGAGTTTTGGCGAGCGCTTGGCGATCTGAACGCCGAGTTTGTTCAGGGCGGCGGCAAGCTCCCTGGCGCCTTTGACATCGATCGCTTCGACCCGCACGGGACAATCGCGTAGGTTCTGTTCCGCGATTTCGAGAGGCAGGCCGAGACTCGCCCAATACCCGGCGACGGCGCCATCGAACGCGTTCGATGCTCCCGCAACGACGTAGCGGCGCTCCAGCAGCCGACTGATCGCTTCCTCGATCTTGCCGGCCGGAAAGTTCTTCGAAAGCTGGCGAACGATCTCCGGCGCGGACTTTCCATTTTTTCCGATCGCCGAGGCCACTGCACAATACAGCTCGCCATGCAGGAAGAATTTTCGGTTCTCGGAATAGAGGCAGACAACGCCGGGAGGAAGTACATAGGCGGTGAAGTTCGGCGCGAATCGCAAAACCTCCTTGCGGGTCTTGCTGGCAACGCGGCTCTTGCGATTGGCTGTCATCGGGTCAGCACGCGGATCCTGTCGCTTGTCAATTCAGATCGCCTGAGCACGACCAACCGTGCCCCAGCAGGACTTGTTCGCCTGCGCCGATCGGAATTGTTTGATGGAGTGGAACACACCCGCTTGGCACCGGCAAGCTGTCCGCGCCGGCAGGCAACGCCACGGCGAAACAAGATAATGGCCGGGTCGCTCGCGAGCCCGGCCAATGAAATCGTGGCGTATCGATACAAGATCAGGAGACCTCGCCGCCTAGCACCAGCGGCACCGGCCCCAGGATGCACAGCAACCTGCACATCCGATGCCCACGCCTATGCCTGGTACGCCTACACCTATCCAACCTACGCCGCAGCCACCACAGCCGCCGCAGCCGACACCGCATCGGCAGGCTCTGCAGCCCGCGCAGCCTCGACAGCCACCGCATCCGTGGAAGCCACCGCATCCCCGGGCTGCGCATCCGCGGCAGCCGCCGCATCTGCCGCATCCGCGCTGGGCCAGCTGCACGCCGCTGCCGAATTCTTCTTCGTCGAAAAGCTGGAAGGTAGCGAGGCTGACGTCGGAAAGTTCTTCTTCGCCGAGCGAAATCATCATGCCGGGGATGAAGTTCTGCCCTTTTTGAACGTCGCCGGTGGGCACGGCCGCAGCGTATGCACTTCCTGCTAGTGAAAAGGTCAGTCCAGCGGCGCCTAACGCCGGTACGGCGGCTTTGGTTACTCGCTTCTTTTTCGAAGCTTGCTTCACCCGCGGCATGGTCGCATCCTCCGACATGTTACAAGAAGGATCTTCGTGCGCCCGATCCTACGCGGACCAAACAAGGTAGGCAAGATTCATGCGCACACTAAAATGTAATGGCGCACGGTCGGAGTGCATTCATCTTGATGAACGTGATCGCCACATTTTCGTCCAATGCAGCGACGGTCCGTGGCCGTCGCTCAGATCGCAGCGCGTGGCACTTGGTGCAGTGCGCAATCGCCCCCGGGCCTGAACGGAGAATTGCTTGGTCGATCAACCCGCACGCTTCGCCTGGTACGAGCTCCTGACCACGGACGTCGAGGCGGCAAGCGCCTTCTATGGCAAGGTCGTCGGCTGGGGTGCGAAGGATGCGTCGACCCCGGAGCTGGCGTACACGGTGCTTGCTGCGGCCGAGGTTCCGGTAGGCGGGCTCATGGAGCTCCCGGAAGAAGGCCGGCGATTGGGGGCGACGCCGCGATGGCTCGGCTATGTCGCCGTCGATGACATCGACGTGACGGCCACGCAGATCAGGCGTCGTGGCGGCGCTGTCCTGCTGCCGCCGACGGATAGCAATATCGGCCGCGTCTCGGTGGTTGCCGATCCGCAAAAGGCCACTTTTGCACTGGTCGACGGACTGACATACGGCCCACCCTCAGGCGGGCTGGACGAGTTGGGGCGCGTGGGCTGGCATGAGTTGCTGGCGCAGGACCGCAACAAGGTCTTCGATTTCTATCGTGAGCTTTTCGGCTGGCAGAAGGACTCCACTGAAGCCGATCCGGAAGACTTTTATCACTTGTTCGCGTCGGCCGGCCAGACGATCGGCGGCATGCTCACCAAGCTTCCGAGCGTGCCGCAGCCGTGCTGGCTCTATTACTTCAATGTCGACGACATCGGCGCGGCGGCCGAGCGCGTCAATGCCGGCGGCGGCCGGATGCTGCAGGGTCCGATCGAATTGTCCGACGGTTGCTGGATCGCGCGATGCGTCGATCCCCAGGGCGCCCTGTTCGCGCTGCAGGGTACGCGAGGCGAGAGCGACGCCAAGCGCCCCTCTGCCTCGGAAGTCGCCTGGTCCGCCAAGTGGGGCGGCTTTGCCTCGCAGGGCAGGATGGTGGTGCCGAAGCCGAAGCGTTAGGCCGGGACGTTATCAGTGTTTACGGGTGAGTCTGATCGTGATGGCGCACCCGACACGATTCGAACGTGTGACCTTTGCCTTCGGAGAATTTAGGCTGCCCTACGACGAAAATCGATGGGTTACGCCATGGTGCGCTATACTACTGAAATCGTTGACAAAATTGAAATTCAGGGTCGTTTGACTTATCCTGGGCTACGCCCTGGTTTCGCTCCAACTGCTTACGTGGTGCTTACGCGAGAGAGGGGCATCAAGTCGGAGAAGCCCCGTGGCTAAGCTCACCAAGAGAGTGATCGACGCTGCCGAATTGCGCGAGAAAGATTACGTCATCTGGGATGATGATCTACCCGGATTCGGTCTTCGCGTGTTCGCGTCAGGCAAGCGCAGCTATCTGATTCAATATCGATCCGCTGGCCGCTCACGTCGCTATACGATCGGGCTGCATGGCGTCTGGACGGCGGAGCTTGCGCGAAAAGAGGCCAAGGTTCAGTTGGGCAGAGTTGCGCAGGGGGACAATCCCGCTGAGGAACGCCAACTTGATCACAAGGCGATCACCGTCAAGGAACTCTGCGATCTCTATCTCAACGACCTGAAAGCGGGTCTCATCCTCGGAAAGGGCGGGCGCCCTAAGAAGGCGACCACAATTGTGACCGACACTGGACGCATCCATCGTCATATCGTGCCGCTACTTGGCACGCGTCGGGTGAAGGATCTTAGCAAAGCCGACGTCAACAAAGTCCTCAAGGACATCATGGCCGGGAAGACCCGCGTCAGCGTCAAGACCAAGAAGCTTCGCGGCAAAGCGATTGTGCGGGGCGGAGCAGGAACGGCGACGCGCACCGTCGGTCTACTCGGCGGCATCCTCACCTATGCTGTCGAAGCCGGCATCATTGAACGAAATCCCGCCCATGGAATCCGAAAGCCGAAGGATAACGTTCGCAATCGTCGCTTGACCGAAGCTGAGTATCGCGCGCTTGGAAAAATCCTGCGCAACGCGGCTAGCGACGACAAGTACCAAATGACTGTCGACATCATCCGCCAGATCGCGCTCACTGGATGCCGCCGCACGGAGATGATCAAGCTGCAGTGGGTCGAGGCTGATACGGACGCGAGTTGCCTTCGGCTGGTCGACAGCAAGGAGGGGGCCTCCACCCGACCGATCGGCTTGCCCGTCGTCGAGTATCTGGAAAGCAGAAGGACAGCCGACGTCGGTACCTACGTCTTCCCCGGTCAGGGCGACGACAACGCGTTCGGCAGCTTCCCCAACCATTGGGAGAAGATTTTCGACGATACGCCGCTTGCCGACATCACCCCGCATGTGCTGCGCCACAGCTTTGCAAGCATCGCGAACGACCTTGGGTTCACGGAGGTCACGATCGCAGCCTTGGTTGGTCACGCGAAGGGCTCCGTCACGAGCAAGTACATCCACACGCTCGACACTGCGCTCATCATGGCGGCGGACACGATCTCAGGCTACATTCAGGGACTTCTCGACGGGATCAAATTCAAACAAACCGCCTACGCTCTCGATCGCGATTCCCGCAAGGCGGCACTCGCGCGTTTCCTCCGCAAGGCAGTTGGTGAGCAGGATGCGGGAATCGAAAGAGAGGAGCGCCTCGCTGCCTAGTCTGCCTCGTCAAATCGGACGGTGATCTCGCCAACGTTGATGAGGCGTGATCGATAGGGCACAGCGACGCTCGCGAAGGCAAAACAGCATCAGACGGAGCTACGCAACTGGACAACGGACGAACTTCTCAACTGCGCCATCCAGAAACACGCGCTCGAGATGATGCCCGGCGCCTTCGACAAGACTGCGCGCGACCATAGGCAGTTCACGCACGGAGCGTTGGACGTCGTCCATCGCGATGGGCGCGTCGCTTTCGGGAACGTCGATGCGCGTAACGTTATTCTTCCCGACGAGTAGATAGGCCTGACCGAGAGCATTTCGTGATTGGGCGCGGGCCGCCGCGTTGAAGGAACGCAAAAACGCCCACTCTTTGATGCCGCCAAGGCGCGCGCGCTCGTCGACAGTGAAGGTCGATTCCCCCGTTCCAAGGCTGAGAATGCGGACATCCTCGCGTGCGACGTCGAAGCAGGCAAGGGCATCGACGAGAGCATTCATGACGGGGTTATTTGCCCAGATCCCGCCATCGATCATGATGTAGCCGTCATCCTCGACGCCCGGGTAATAGGTCGGCGCAGCAGTCGTGTGGAGCGCCACGTGCGCGAACTTCTTGTGCCGGTCTTTCTGGTAGTCGGGATGATGTGGCGTCTTGTACACGAAGGGCTCTCCGTGACGACCCTCGAAGCTCGGGACCACCAGCCGCGTCACGGCGTCGTCGAGCACTTTATCGCCGAAGACTCGAAGCAGCTCCTCCTTGAGCGCGGCCTGATCGTGCTTCGGCTTGAACACCCAACGCAGCATCCTCGACATCTTGCTGAGTCCGACGGCCGGAGGGAAAATCCGATCGCCGCGATCCAGATAAATGTTCAAAGCCTCGCGCGCGGTCATGCCGTGCGCGAGTGCGAGCGCGATGATGCCTCCCGTCGATGTTCCGGCGATCATGTCGAAGTGGTTGGCGATGGAGGATCCGCCAAGAAAGCGACTTTCCAGTTCGGCGAGGAATGCAGCAGGGAATACACCACGGATGCCGCCGCCATCGATTGAGAGGATCCGGAATGGCCGCCCTTGGCGCCACGGCTGCTTGACGCGTGTGTGCTGGATCGTGCCGTCCGATCGGCGCGGCGGAATATAATTCATCGCATCGTCTCCCCAGTTCCGGCGCTCCGAGGTTCGGCGTGCCGTCCGCCGCCGGTCCAGCGTCCGGTCATCAACCAAAGTTCGTAGCAGGCGAGCCAGTCCAGGGCCCACGGCACGGTCGTGGTGGCGATGGTCATCGCCGGCGTCCATTCGTCCTCGCGTGGGTCGAACAGGCAAAGCGTGGGGTCTTCTGCCGGTGGATAGACGTGAGGCAGCTGCCCCTCAGAATTGCCGGGCAATCGGATCAGTGCGGGTGAGATTACCCGCACCTCGGGGAAAGCTCCGAGCTGATAGCGGATTTCCACCGTGTAGCTCGAATACTGTGGTTTCACAGGCCCCACCCACCTCGCGGACTGAGCGCGGCGATCGATCTGGCGCGCCGCAAACTGCGGCCAGATCGTCCTCATCGCCGCGATCTGCTCTTCGATGGAGAGAAGGACTGCCGTCATCAGATCTTGCGCCCGAAGAACGTATGAGGCTTCGCCACGGCGACGGCGGGGTTGGCGACCGAAGAGGCGGCAGTCGCAACCGCGCTCGGCCACAGCACGCCGCCACGCCGCGAGTAGAGTTGGCG
>DAIMKE010000122.1:0-10308 GCA_036721875.1 Bradyrhizobium sp.
GCACAGGATCGACTCGCCGCGCGGCGGCTAAGAAACACCGCCGTCGCAGCCATCCGGCGCGAGGCTTTTAACCGGGCGTTTGCGGAGCTTGGTGTTCGGCTGCGCGAAACACGAACGGAAACCTCGAACGAACGCACCGTCACCGCCGACGATCTGGCGATTGACCTCGGAAGCGAGGAATCACATGCGGGATCGCCTGCGGCTTTGGAGGACGTGCGTCCGCAAGACACCAATGCGGGCGCAGCGGTTGAAGGCACTCCGGCCGAGGTGGCGGCAGGCGCAGATATCGCGGTTCGGCCGGACGCCGGAATTCTCGATGATCACATTGCCGAGCGCCAACCCATTCCGATGAAGTGGCGCCGCTTTCGCCTGGATCTCGGTGAGCTTCGCTTTGACTGCCACGATGCCGCGTCGCGGGACGCCGCCACGACAGCTTTCGCCACGCGTGTCCTGGAGCAGGCACGCGCGGTCCTGGGCGCTTGGATCGATTCGCCGGAAGGTCAGCGGGACGCCTATCGCCCGAACGAGCGAATTCTTCCCAGCAACTTCACGAGCAAGACCGGCTGGGATCGGTATCTTGATTCTCTCCGCCAGCGCCGGCCGGCGGTTCTTGCCGATATCTTGCCGGACCTCACGGGCGTCGCGCTCGTGCTCGACGCGGCTCCTGATTTTGTCGATCCGTCGCGGATCAATCTTCGCGTGGCCATTGAGAATGGCGCACAGGTTCCCTCGCGACAGACCTTCGCGGACTTTGAACCGAGCCTGTTTCAGGTCGGTCTCCAGCTTTCCTTGCCATCGGACCTGCATCGGCCGCTGCGGCTGGATCGCGTGCAGCCTTCTTACCGATTCAAGGATTGGCTCACCTATCCAGCCATGGGTTTGAATTGTGGCGTGCAGTTGTTGCCCTCGGCAGAAGGCGCCTTTCGCATCGGGACAACGTCGGCTCCGCGCTATACGCAGCCCCGGATTGACCCGACGGTCATCGATGGTCTTCCGACGCGATACAACGAGCTGGCGGATCCGGGTTGCGATATCGCGCGGCTGTTGCTGCTTCCCGACAGTTACGACGCATGGATTGCAACACAAGCCCTCGTCGATGCAGGCCAAGGCCTGCCGGCCGAGATCGCGGATAGAGAGCGGCAAGCGCACGCGCAAGATCTTGAGGCTTACCGGCGCGAGAGCAGTTACATACGCGCCGGCATTCAGTTGCTGCTCGACTCACGCACCATCGCCCAGACGCTCGCGCGTCGCGCAGCTCTTGGATCATGGGCCGCGCTCGATGCGCGCGCTGCGCCGTGGGAGGCGTGGCTTCTCACCAATGAAGCGTTCGCGCTTTACGGCGGCGAACGCTTTACCGACTGGCGATTGTTTCAGCTTGCCTTCGTCCTTGCGCATGTGCCCACGTTCGCCTCCCGCATGCCTGAGTTTGCAGGTCGGTTCGATGTCGATCGCGACGAGCTCACCGCCAGCCTTCTTTATTTCGCAACGGGCGGTGGCAAGTCGGAAGCGTTTTTCGGCTTATTGGTCTTCAATGTCTTTCTTGACCGCCTTCGCGGAAAACATCGCGGGGTGACCGCGCTCGTCCGCTACCCACTGCGCCTGCTGACCTTGCAACAGGCGCGCCGCCTCATGCGCATCCTGACAAACGCGGAACTAGTGAGGATTCGCCGGCGCGTTCCTGGTGCGCCATTTGAAATTGGATTCTGGGTCGGCTCAGGCAATACCCCCAATCGCGCTGCGCAGGGATTCGGTGGCGTGCCCGCCGTCACACTGGCCTTGTATGCGAATGACACCGGGCTTCTGAATCCGCCAGACGGTGACACCGACGCGGCCCGAGCCTCTCGGCGGCGATCCGATCGCTACCGGGAGACGCTTGAAGCTTACGACAAGTTGCGTGTCTGTCCCTGTTGCGGAAGCGCGACGGGGATGCGCCGCTATCCTTTCCAAGCCGGCCGTATCGGCATCGTTTGCTTCAACGATGCATGTGACTGGAATCGCGAAAATCCACCGACACCGCATCGTGTGCCGCTGCCATTCTTGCTGACCGATGACACGATCTATCAGCGCGCGCCCGCCGTTGTCCTCGGGACTATCGATAAACTTGCCCTGATCGGCCAACACGACCGAACAATCAACCACATTGTCGGGATGCTCGGCGTTGCGCGTTTCATGGACCCGGACAACCGCCACTTTCATATGCCGCGCGGCGCACGGTCGCTAACTCGTGCGCAAGACGACGGGTGGGCGCGGCTCAAGCCTGCATATGCCGATGGCACAGTCATGTTTCATGATCCCTTTCCGAGCCTCATTATCCAGGACGAGGGGCATCTTCTGGAAGAAAGCCTCGGGACGTTTTCGGGCCTGTTTGAAACGGCATTCGAAGGCATCCTCACCAGGCTTGGCAACGGAATATTGAAAGACTATGTCGCCACGTGGCAGCCCGATCCGCAATCGGACGCGCGGCGGCCACGGTTAGCGAAGGTCATCGCGGCGACGGCCACGATTTCGGACCCCGACCGGCAACTTCGCGTCCTCTACCAGCGCGAGCCGCTGCGGTTTCCGTGTCCCGGTCCGGGCATTTATGAATCTTTTTACGCCATGCCGCGCGCGCCCCTGAACGCGGAGCGCCGCCAGCTTGCAGCGCGGGTGCCAACGCATTTGCGCACCGAACAGTTTACGCCGCGTATGCGCAGCTACGTTTCGATCATGACCAATGGCCGTTCGCACACCATGACAACCTCGGCGGTTGTGTCGGCTTACCATGTCACGATTACGCGGCTATGGCGGGCGATTGTCGAAGAGGGACGGGCGCAAGACGCGGTGAACGAGATGGCCGCCGCCCTCAATCCTGACGATCCGCTCACTCCTTTACGACGGCAAGGACTGGAGGCGTTGGTCGCACAAGGCAACGCCAACGGTCCGGGCGTCCTCGCCACGCTGCTCGACCTACAACGGATCTCCTTGACCTACGTCACCAACAAGAAAGGTGGCGACCAAATCATCGAAACGCTGCAGACCCAGGTGGAACGGGATCAACGCGGGGAGGATATCGGCGATCTGCCCTTTGTTACCGAACTGATCTCCGGTGGCGTGACGATTGCAGAAATTCAGGACGTGATGCGGCAGGCGGAGACAAGTGTCGCACCAGGGCAGGCGTTTCCGCCGCTGGGGGAAAGTCTTAGAAATATTGTTGCCACTTCCGCCATCAGCCACGGCGTAGACGTGGACAAGTTCAACGCGATGTTCTTCGCCGGACTTCCCTCCGACATCGCCGAATATATCCAAGCCTCAAGCCGGGTCGGACGAACCCATGTCGGCTTTAGCCTGTTGGTGCCGACACCCCACAGCCGGCGCGACCGCTACGTCATTGAGACTCACGACCAGTTCCACCGCTTCCTAGAACGGATGATTCCGCCCCCCGCTGTTCAGCGGTGGGCCGAGCGTGCCATTCGCCGGGCGATGCCCAGTATTATGCAGGCGTATCTATGCGGGCTGGTCGAACAGGAAATCTTTGCGTCGTCCGGCACCGATAAGAGTACGGCCCGAACCTTCAGCACGGCCGCAGCCATCAAGACTTGGGCCGACCGTCATGTAGGGGGCAATCCGGGGGCCATCCGCGCCGCCACGGAATTTGCGCTTGAAGCCATTGGCGTTGAAGGTCGAGGTCAGCGGCACACGGGAGCAGCCACACACGCCGAACACTATCGAAGGTTCGTCGAGGACAGGGTGCGCGAGATTCTAAGCCTCTTCACGCAGCGTTCCGACAGCAGCAAACTGTCAAACTTCTGGGAGAGCCGCCAAACACGCGATATGCGCAAGCCCATGATGTCGCTACGCGACGTCGACGCGGGCGGCGTCATTCTTGGTGCGACACGCGATCCCTGGCGCGGCAAGAATGTTCATCTCGAGACGACGCGCCAAGTCATGCGGATTATTCGGGGCCAGCGCATGGCAGTGCGAGCGGATGTGGACGCCGATCCTCCGCCGATCGACGTGGAGGATTGAGCGATGGCCCAAGATCAACGGGACGGCGGAGCGGCGGGCGGAGCCCAAGGTGTGCGAGTCTTTCCACCGCGCATGACGCGTTCTCAGCCTCAGCTTGCGACAGTCTACGCACCGGGTTCGATCTTCACATGGGAAGGCGGCAAGGGTGCATGTCTTTCCGTTCCCATCGATGGAGCCGCCATCGATTTTTCCGCGCGCCAGACCCGGCGCGATCAGATTATGGAGAGCCTTCAGGAGTTCTGCCAAAATTGGCTCGCCCGCGGGATGGCAATTAATCGCGATGCCGCAGTCTATGAGCAACAGCTCTTGGACGGATGCTTCCACAATCCCATGCGGCAGGGCCACGCTTCGGTCGATATCGCGCTTGATCGATTTGAGTTCCTGCGACCCGAACGCATGGGCTACCTGCCGGGACCGCTGGTTTATCGATGCGATACCTGCGCGCTCGTTCGCGAATATGTTTCGCCCGCGCATCAGATCGCAGAGCCACTTTCCGCTACTTGCGCCAGCGACAACGGGCATCCGGCCCACGACTCGCGCTGGCGGCAGCTTGACGTCGTTTATGCGCATTGGTCCGGCGGCGTCGAGGGACTTTCACCCTATCGCTACACGATGGATCGGGGCGGCACCGTCCAAAAGATTCCGCGCTGCCAATGTGGCGCCGAGAACTTCCGGCTCATAAAGCAAGGCAATCAGTTTTCGCGCTGGCGATTCATCTGTACCGGGTGTAGCGCGCAACGGGAGGTCTATCAAACCGATCCGTTCAGCCTCAATCTTCTGAAGCCTCTGATCGATGCTGGGGCGCCGCACCAATGGAGCGAGATCAACATGATCCCGGTCTCCTATCGCGCGTCGCCCGTCTTTTACGTCCAAACGGCCCGGTTCATCGTGTTCGATACCGACCCTGAAGTCATCACGTTGATGGGGCCATCGCGAGAGGACGATCTTGCTGCACGTGTCGCGATGCTGCACGGGTTTGCGGGCACCGACCCCAGCGATGCGCGTATCAAAGAGCAACTGGAAAGAAACGCCCAGGGCTCCATTTTTGCTCCCTACGAAAGTTTCCGTGCCCGGGAAGCGGCTGCGCGCGCGACAGAGGACACAGCGGGCGCAGACATATGGGCTGACGCAGCCCGCAGCACGCTCAATGGCTGGTATGACGCCGGGCTGGTCACCCGCGAAGTAAGCGCAAGTCCAGCCTTGCAAGCGCAGGTGCGCGCACGTGGCGGTTATGCACGGCGCTACGACCCCATACGTAGCACCGTCGAACATGACGCGTTGCGTCGACGAAAAGTGAATCTTGCCGGCGAATCCGCCAACCTGAAGCTAGCGCATGCAGATCTCTGCGCGGAACACGAAACTGTCGAACTTCAGCAGGCTTACGCGCGACGCGTTTCCGATGATCTTGCGCGCGCCGGGATCGAGGAAGCTCGCCTCATCCGTAACCTCGACATGGTGGAGTTTTCATTCGGCTTCTCGCGGGTGTCAGCGACACCGGAGACGACGCAGAAGGACCGGCGCATGCCGGTTCGGCTCATGGGATTTCCGCCGCTGCCAAGCAACAAGCGGCCCATCTATGTTATCGAGCAGCAAAACGAGGCGATCTATATCCAGCTCAATGCCGGCATGGTTGCCGCCTTTCTGCAGAGAAATGGCGTGTTGGCCCAGCCGCCAATGCCACCGCGCACGATCGGCGGCAGCCTCATCGAGTCCTATCAGGATTTCGGATTGTTCCTGAAAGATTTCTCGGTGCGTGACGAAGCCTCGCAAGTGCGGGCGCGCGATATCGCATCGATGACATACTTGCTGGTCCATTCCATGGCCCATCATGTGATGCACGGCATTGCCCGATTTTCCGGACTGGACCTGGGCTCCTTAAGCGAAGTGATTTTTCCGGCCGACCTCGCTTTTGTGATCCACCGGCGCGGCATGACGGAAGACCTTGGCAACATCTCGTCCATGTGGCGCGACCAAAACGGTGCATTTCTTCGCTACCTCGTTGCGCGCCGCGAATTGCGTTGCGGCTCCGGGACGCTATGCGATCACCGAGGCGGCGCCTGTCCGGCCTGCATCATGATTCCAGAAACATCCTGCGTTGCGGGCAACCAGTTGTTATCACGCGCGGCTCTTGTCGGCGGTCGAGCCCCGCTATGGGATACAGACCAGACGCCGCTGCGGGGCTTCTTCGAGGTCGTGCACGACATTCGCCACGCGGGCGCGCCGCCCGCGCCTGGGTAATGGCCTCGGACGCTGATATCGTTCGGTGCGCGTCCCCATGGCCCGGAACGGCCGCGCGTCTTTTGGAAGGTCTCGCCGTGCTTGGGCCTGGAACGTGGTCGGTGGAACAAATCTGCCGGGCCTCCGCATCCGGCACCGACGCTGGGCACGCCACGCAGGTCTTGGCTGGACTCGCCGGAACGGGCTTATGCGCCGCTGCCGCCGCCGATGATTCATGGTTATGCGAGTACACGCCCGCGGAGCTGCAGCGTTTGGCACAGGTGCTAAGCGGCGCGGACCATTTCCGCCGTATGCGTTTGAACCCCGCAGCGATTGAGTTGGCGGTCACCATGCCTCTCATCCCAAGCCACCTGGAAAAGGAACTGGCGGCCACGCTTGGGCGCCCCGGAGGATTCCTCACAACCTCGGCTGCGTTCGCGCGGCTTGCGCAGGCGGCATCGCGCCGGCTGGTCGTGATGACGCCTTTCATCGATGCGGGCGGCTTTCGATGGCTGCGGCGTGTGCTCGAGGCTACCCCAGCGGATTGCCAGAAGATCGTCGTTCTTCGCAATACCGATCAATATGCGGTTGAACTCGGCGTCCAACATGCCGACTGGTTGCGCGCGATGCAGGTCTCGGTGCGTGACTATCACCTGTCGCACTCTGCTGGCACCGGGCGTGCCCTGCCGATTGAAACCTTCCATGCCAAACTTATCGTTGCCGACGACACACTCGCTTATGTCGGATCAGCCAATCTTCTGAATTCGAGCGAGGGCCTATCGCTCGAAACGGGGCTATTGGTCGAAGGAGCGGCGGCGCTCCAGGTCGCTAGGCTTGTTGACGCCGTACTCCGGATCGCGCGGCCGTTGTGACCTGAGGTGCCCCTGTGCACCTGCAACGACAGCCGCAATTGGTCGTTGTTGTGAAGTCCTTCGCCGAGCGACGACAAAGATATACCGAGCAGGATCGTGTGAGATCAGTGGGGTGCAGCCGATGTACGTGACCTACTTCGACGAAGTAAAAGCCATTCCGGAGAACGGTCAGGATCGCTACTGGGTGGGCGGGATATGCGTGCCGTTAGAGGAAATTGGGAAGATCGAAGCCAAGCTCAACAACTTGTCGCAGGAGATCTTCGGTACGAAAGAGCTCACCCAAGCTACTGAGTTTCACGCCAAGGCAATCTACTTCTCGAAGTATCCGACGCGCGACTGGAAGATCGCCAAGCGCCTCGAAGTCCTCGATCGTCTCTTCGGTATTTTGACCGAAGGCGACAAAATTAAGCGCGTGTACGCATCAATCAACAGCAAGAAGCTCTATGCGCCCGAGAAAGCCGGCGAATACGCCTTTGCTCATTTTTGTGAAAGAACGCAGATGCTCGTCGGCAAAGGGGGCGTCACGATGCTTATCGGCGACATGGACGCCCACAAGAATGCACAAACGATCAGAGAATTCTCGCAATATAGAATAGAAGGAACCCCATGGGAATATGGCATCGAAATCAACAGCATCGTCGACTGTGTCCATTTCGCCCATTCCCATCACTCGCGAATGATACAGCTGGCGGACTTCTACGTCTTCGCAGCCTCGCACAACACGTCTGGTAGGAGCGGCGACATGGCGACCGAGTTCGATAAGATTCTGAACAAGGCGCAGTTCTACGCGCACAAGTACAAGTGGTGGCCCAACTAGGATGATGGATCGCACGGTAGGGTCTGCAACGGAAGCCGATGACCCCGCGTCCAGATTATGGGGTCTCTCGAGGCCGTCCGCGCAAGATAGCGGGGATCGCGTCCGTGATTTCTGTCTGGCCTATTGAGCGTGTCCCTGTCGGGATCGGGCTGTCGGCTTCGCTGAAACCCCGGCAACGCCGGGTTTTCACCCTTCGGGCTTCCATCCCTCACGCGAGCGTCGCGGCGCCGCTCGGGATCGTCCGGAGAAATCTGTGTGCGCTGAGAGTGCGCAGCAGGAGAGTGAGAGTGTCGGCCGGGTTGGCCGTGACGGGTTGGAGGCCGCGGGAGAGGCTCGCGGCGCCCGTCGCGGAGACCCGCGATGTCGCGACATGCAGTTCGAGTGCGCGCCGGTGAGAACCGAGCGAACCTCTATGACGAAATCACCGACAAAATTATCGCCGAACTGGAGGCGGGCCGCGTACCCTGGGTTCAGCCCTGGGTTCAGCCCTGGGTTCAGCCCTGGGGGACGGCCGCGGCAAAGGCGCCAGTCGCCATGCCGCAGAATGCCTGCACTGCGCGGCAATACAGCGGCGTAAATATCCTGATTCTCTGGGGAGCGGTGATCGAGCACGGATTCAGCGGTCAAAGCTGGCTCACCTTCCGCCAGGCGCTCTCGCTCGGCGGCCACGTCCGCAAGGGCGAGCATGGCACCACCGTCGTCTATGCCGATCGCTTCATCCCGAATGATGAGAAGCGCCGTGCGGCGGAAACGGGCGAGGACGCTCAAGCCATTCCGTTCCTGAAGCGCTTCACCGTGTTCAACACCGACCAGTGCGAGGATCTGCCGGCGGAGATCGCGACCGCCGCGCCGCCGCCACCGGCCGGCATGATCGAGCCGCAGGTCGAGGCGCTGATCAAGGCGACCGGGATCGACTTTCGGATCGGCGGCAATCGCGCCTTCTACATCCCGTCGGAAGACTATGTGCAGGTGCCGCCGCCGGTGGCTTATTTCGAGCCGATCAACTGGCATCGCACCGCGCTGCATGAGCTGGGTCATGCCAGCGGACATCGCTCACGCCTCAACCGCGATCTGTCCGGTTCGCACGGCTCGAAGAGGTACGCCTTCGAGGAATTGATCGCCGAACTGTGCGCCGCATTCTCGTGTGCGTCGCTCGGCATCGTCCCCACCGTGCGGCATGCCGACTATATCGGTTCGTGGCTGGATGTGCTGCGCGAGGACAATCGCGCCATCGTGCGTGCTGCGTCGCAAGCCAGCAAAGCAGCCGAGTGGCTGCTCAGCTTCCTTTCAAAACCGCTCGCGAGCACCTCTGTTGATATCGCCGGCGGAGATCAAGAGGCCGCATGACGGGCGTGCATTGTCCGCCGCGAGAGAGTGAGAGGGCGGGCGGGTTTTCCGCGACGGGTTGGAGGCTGAGAGAGAGGCTCTCGGCCGCCCGTCGTGGAGAACTGACATGGCAAAGGCCGTTCAGAAAATCACGTTGTCGCCCTCTCGCGACGTTCCCTTCAACAAGCTCGTCTTAAGCCAATCCAACGTCCGCCGCGTGAAGGCCGGCATCTCGATCGAGCAACTCGCCGAGAGCATCGCGCAGCGCACCTTGCTGCAAAGCCTCAACGTCCGCGCCGTCGTCGACGCCGACGGCAACGAGACTGGCACGTTCGAGGTGCCGGCCGGCGGCCGCCGTTACCGCGCCCTTGAACTGTTGGTGAAGCAGAAGCGCATGGCGAAGATGCAACTCGTTCCCTGCGTTGTCCGTGAAGGCGGCATCGCCGAAGACGACTCGATCGCCGAGAACGATGAACGCGTCGGGCTGCATCCGCTAGACCAGTTCCGCGCCTTCCAGACCCTGCGCACTCTCGGCATGAGTGAGGAAGACATCGCCGCGCGGCATTTCGTGTCGCCAGCGGTCGTCAAGCAGCGCCTGCGCCTGGCGTCCGTGTCGCCGAAGCTGCACGAGGTCTATGCCGAGGACGGCATGACGCTCGAACAACTCATGGCCTTCTCCGTCACAGCCGATCACGCGCGCCAGGAACAGGTCTGGGAGAATGTCAGCAAGTCCGGCTACGATGAGCCGTACCAAATCCGGCGCATGCTGACCGAGGATACGGTGCGTGCGTCGGACAAGCGGGCGCAGTTCGTCGGCATCGCGGCCTATGAGGCCGCCGGCGGCGGCATCCTGCGTGACCTGTTCGAGCGCGACGATGGCGGGTGGTTGCAGGACGTTCCGCTGCTCGAGCGTCTCGCTACCGAGAAGCTGAAGGCCGCGGCCGAGACCATCGCGGCCGAGGGCTGGAAGTGGATCGAGGTCGCCGTCAGCTTCCCCTACGGTCATAACGACGGCCTGCGGCAACTCGAGGGAACGCCCGCGGACATCACGGCCGACGAGCAGGCGACGCT
>DAIMKE010000123.1:0-10300 GCA_036721875.1 Bradyrhizobium sp.
GTCCCGGCCATCCACGTCTTTCTTCCGTGCGGCAAGACGTTGATGCCCGGGACAAGCCCGGGCATGACGGAGAAAGCGCATCACAACCCCATCTGCCGCGAGGCGAGATCCTTCATGATCTCTTCCGTGCCGCCGCCGATGGCATTGACCTTGACCTCGCGGTAGATGCGCTCGACCTTGACGCCGCGCATGAAGCCGGCGCCGCCGAATATCTGCACGGCCTCGGAGGCGCAGAACGCCATGGTCTGGGTCGCCTGGTTCTTCATCATGCAGATCTCGGCGACCGGGCTCTCGCCCTGCCCGAGCCGCCACGCCAGCATTTCCAGCATCGCTTGCGACGCCGCGACCTTCTGCGCCATGTCGACCAGCTTGTGACGGATCACCTGGTGCTGCGCGATCGGCTTGCCGAAAGTCTTGCGTTCCTTGGCGTAGGCGATCGCCTCCTCGACACAGACACGTGCGTAGGCCGTACAGCTCGCCGCCATGCCCATGCGTTCGCTGTTGAAATTCTGCATGATGATCTTGAAGCCCTGGCCTTCCTCGCCGATCAGGTTTTCGACCGGCACGCGACACTCGTCGAAATGCAGCGTGGCGGTATCCGAGGCCCACCAGCCCATCTTCTTCAGTTTCGTGCGCGACAGGCCCGGCGTATCGCCTTCGATCAACAGCATGCTGACGCCGCCCGGTCCCTCGCCGCCGGTGCGCACGGCAACGGTCAGATAATCTGCCCGCATGCCTGACGTGATGAAGGTTTTCTCGCCGCTGACGACATAATGGTCGCCATCACGGCGCGCTTTGGTGCGGAGATTGGCGACGTCGGAGCCGCCGCTGGGCTCGGTGATCGCGAGCGCGGAAATCTTCTCGCCTGACAGCACAAGCGGCAGCACCCGCGCCTTGACCTCAGGCCGGGCGGCGCGGGCGATCGGCGGCGAGCCGATGGTGTGGCTCATCAGGCTCGAACTGACCCCGCCGGCGCCGGCGCGCGCCAGTTCCTGCGAAGCCACGATCTTCATGAACTGATCGGCAGCGACACCGCCATACTCTTCCGGAAAGCCGAGCCCCAACAGGCCAATCTCCGATGCCTTGACATAGAGCTCGCGGGGAAATTCGCCGGCTTCGTCCCATTCATGGGCATGGGGCTCGATCTCGCGCACCACGAAGCGACGCATCACGTCGCGGAACGCCTCGTGTTCCGCGGTGTAGAACGGGCTTTGCACCCTCGTCCGCTCCAGCATGTTTTCCTCCCAAGGAATTACAATGCCCTGATTTGGCCCGCGCAACTTGCGTTGAGCGGCTGGCACTATTGTGCCGACAGCGCACGCCGTGACGCGGCCGCCCGACGCATGCCGCCTCCAGCAACTGAACGCAAGACCGGTCGCCCGGCCCTGCCTTAGCGTTTGCGCACAAGAGCAATAACACATATCGGCCATTCGCCGGGGAGGATGAAGCATGATCCGATTGAGCAAGTCAGCCCCGGCCATTGTCTTGTCGGCATTGCTGACCTTTGCCGCATCGGCCGCCGCCATCGCCCAGCAACCCGGCATCACCGATACCGAGATCAAGTTCGGCAACATCATGCCGTATAGCGGCCCGGCGTCTGCGCTCAGCGTCACCGGCAAGGTTTTTGCCGCCTATTTCGACATGATCAACGAGAAGGGCGGCGTCAACGGGCGCAAGCTCAACATGATCTCGCTCGACGACGGCTTCTCGCCGCCGAAGACGGTCGAGGCCACACGCCGGCTGGTCGAGAGTGACAACGTCGCCTTCATGTTCGGCACCATGGGCACCGCCCCAAGCTCGGCGACGGCAAAATACCTCAACGGCGCCAAGGTGCCGCATCTTTTCCTGATCAGTTCCGCGTCCAAATGGAACGATCCGGCGACGCAGCCCTGGCTGATGGCGCTGCCGTGGGCGCCGAACTATCATGAGGAAGCGGGCATCGAGGTGCGCTACGCCCGCGCGAAGAACCCCAACGCGCGGATCGCGATCCTTTACCAGAACGACGATGCCGGAAAAGATTACCTGCGCGGCGTCAAGGATGCGCTCGGCGCCGACGCCGACAAGGTCATCGCGATGGCCTCGAGCTTCGAGGTTGCCGACCCGACCGTGGACTCGCAGATCCTGACGCTCGCCAACACCAAGGCCGACGTCTTCCTGATCTACAGCGTGTGACGCCGCGCGCCTGCGCCCAGGCGATCCGCAAGGCGTACGAGACCGGCTGGCGGCCCATGCGCTTCATCTCTTCGGGCTGCACCAACAAGGACACCGTGTTTGTGCCGGCCGGCGTCGAGGCGTCGACAGGGATCATGTCGGTCGTGGCGCTGAAGACCTACAGCCAGGATACGAAGGATGCCGGCCTTCTCGCCTACGCCGAATTCATGAAGTCGCGGCTGCCCAACGTCGACCTGGGCAACTTCGCCGCCGGCTATGGCTACATGGTCGCGCAGGCGCTGGTGGTGGTGCTGGAGCAGTGCAAGAACGATCTCAGCCGGGCCAATATCATGGCGCAGGCCGCCAACCTCAAGAAGGTCCCGCTGTCGATGCTGCTGCCCGGCATCACGCTCAATACCTCGCCGACGGACTACCGTCCGATCCGGGACGGCTATATGGTCGAGTTTCGCGACAACCAATTGAACGTGATCAGCGAATTGCTGCGCGGCTCCTGAGCGGCTGACGCGACAAAGACAAGGTAGGCCCGGTGCTTCCAGGACGCCAAGAAGCGTCAGGCGGCGATCGGGCGGTTTGCGGGAGTAAGCATGTCACCGGTTCGCTATTACGACTGGATCGCCCATTTCGGCCGCCGCACGCCGGACAAGATCGCGACCATCGACCTCGCTAGCGAACGACGACTTTCCTACGCAGAACTCGACGCGCGCGTCTCACGCCTTGCGAGCCACCTGCGCGATGGGCTCAAGGTCGGACGCGGCGACCGCGTCGCGGTGCTGGCGCTCAACACGACCGATACGCTCGAAGTGCAATTCGCCTGCGGCCGGATCGGCGCGGTGTTCCTGCCGCTGAACACCCGCCTCACCGTTCCCGAATTGCAGTTCATCGTCGGGGATTCCTCGCCGAAGGTGATGATCCACGACACTGATTTGGCCGAGGTCGCGCTGTCGGTCGCCAAACTCTGCAACGTCTCGTCGACGCTGCTGTTCGGACCTCACGGTTCGTATGAAGCGGCCATTGACGCCTCGCCGCCGCTTGATCGCTGCGAAGACGTCACCCATGACGACATCTCCACCATCATGTACACCTCGGGCACCACGGGCCAGCCCAAGGGCGCGATCATCACCCATGGCATGACGTTCTGGAATTGCGTCAACCTCGGCGGTCCAGCTTACATCTCGCCGAGAACGGTGCTGCTCACGGTGCTGCCGCTGTTCCACACCGGCGGGCTCAACTGCTACACCAACCCGGTGCTGCATTCCGGCGGCACTGTCCTGATCATGCGCGCGTTCGATCCGGGCGTCGCGCTGCAGCTGATCAGCGATCCGGCGAGGGGCATCAACCAGTTTTTCGGCGTGCCCTCGATCTACCAGTTCATGGCGCAGCATCCGGCGTTTGCGACCTCCGACTTCAGCCGGCTCGTGATCGGCGGCGTCGGCGGCGCGCCGATGCCGGTGCCGCTGTTGAAGGTGTGGGAAGAGCGCGGCGTCGCGCTGCAACAGGGCTATGGCATGACCGAGACCAGCCCGGCCGTTCTCACGCTCGACAAGGAGGACGCCGTGCGCAAGGCCGGCTCGTCCGGCAAGCCGGTGCTGCACACGGAGGTGCGGATTATGCGGCCCGACGGGACGGATGCCGGCGTCGACGAACTCGGCGAGCTCTGGGTCAAGGGGCCGAACGTCACGCCCGGCTACTGGAACAGGCCGGACGCCAACGCCTCGTCCTTCACCGATGGCTGGCTGCACACCGGCGATGCCACGCGCGTCGACGACGAAGGCTTCTACTACATCGTCGACCGCTGGAAGGACATGTACATTTCCGGCGGCGAGAACGTCTATCCGGCCGAAGTCGAGAGCGTGCTGCACCAGCTTGCCGCGATTGCCGAGGCCGCCATCATCGGCGTACCGAACGAGCAGTGGGGCGAGGTCGGCATGGCGATCGTCGCCGTGAAACCCGGCCACACGCTGACGCCGGCGGACATCCACGCCCATTGCGCGGCCAATCTGGCGCGATTCAAATGCCCGCGGCTGATCGAGTTCGTCGACGCCCTGCCGCGCAACGCGACCGGCAAGATTCACAAGCCGACGCTGCGGCAGAAGTTCAACGCGACTAAAGCGACGGACAAGCTTGCTTCGTAGGATGGGTAGAGCGCAGCGAAACCCATCGATCTCGGCGCGTGGAGAAATGATGGGTTTCGCTTCGCTCTACCCATCCTACAGGAGTTGCGCTTAGCCCGGCAGGAACACCGCGAACGGTTCTTCCGTCGTGCGGCGCAGATGCTGGCGGTACAGCGCGAAGTTGGCGTCGTCAGAAGAGATCCGCCCGAAACTCGGACTGGCGACCATCTGGATCGGCAGGTAGGCGATCGGAGCCGCGATCGGCGTCAGCAGCGAGCCGCGGCCCGCGAGCAGCGTCGTGATGATGCCGTACATCTCGCCTGAAATGGCCAGCCGCGCCACCGTGATCAGGCGATGCTGGCCGTGCCGGTTGGTGACGAGGTAGATGTGTCCGGACTGGTTCGGGACCGCGACCTCGCCGAACTGGGTGAACGCCGCATCCTGCCGTTCGCTTTCGTGAAACGCCAGCGAGGACGCGGCCGTGTCCCAGACGATCTCGGTGCGATAGGCGAAGATCGCATCCTTGTCGCCGAACGACGGGCGCACCGTGACATACGTTCCCTCGATCCAGGCCACCGCACGGCGCGAATAGGCGCCGAGGCCATCCGGCGCGACGTCGCCGTTTCCGTTGGGCGCTGCGGGAGGGGGCGCATCCTGCGTCTTGCGCAAGGAGACGCCGAGCGCCTGCTCGAGCCGCACGGTGGTGGCAAGCGTGAACGGGCGGCGACCGCCGAGCACCTTTTCCAGCGTCGACAGGCTGAGCGTTGCGAGTTCGGCCAGGGATTGCCGGGAGATGCGGCGGCGGGCGATTTCCTCACGAATGGTGTCCGCGATCTGCCGGCTCTGCTCGGCGGAAAGCTGCTTGTCCGGCGTCGGCATCGTCACCCCTGCTTTGTCCGCGGCACTCTAGCAGACGCACAATCCATCACAAACCCGCACAAAACCGTCGTGGCCGCGGTGGGCCGTGCAGGCCGGCGGCGGAACAAGGCCGATCATTCCGCTCGCGCCACATCAGCGCTTTCCGCACCCTCTCGCACGGCGAATACGCCATTCCGGAGTGAGTGAAATGACGACATGCGATGAGATCGAGAGCGACAAAAGCAGCGCGCGGCCCAGCCTGATCAGGCTGGCGCTGTTCTTTGTAATGCAGGGCGTAGCCGTAATCCTGGTCGGGTTTGCGGCATTATTCTTGAGCTTTGAGCCGGCATGGTCGGCAGAACGGCTGTCGGCGGCCTTTCTCAAGCCGGGCGACGCGCGCTCCGGCTCGCTGCTGCTGAAGACCGAGGAAGGTTATGCCGATGCATCGCGGCTCGGCATCGATGTCGACCTCACCGTATCGGGTCCCACGGTCCGCGCCCGCGTCACCCAGATTTTCCGCAATCCGACCAAGGACTGGGTCGAGGCAGTCTATGTCTATCCGCTGCCGTCGGGCGGCGCGGTCGACACGTTGAAGATGGTGATCGGCGATCACGTCGTGGTCGGCGACATCAAGGAGCGGCAACAGGCGAAGGCCATCTACGAGCAGGCGAAGCAGAACGGCCAGAAGGCGGCGCTGACCGAACAGGAACGTCCGAACATCTTCACCAACTCGGTCGCCAATATCGGCCCCGGCGAAACCGTGCTGGTGCAGATCGAATATCAGGAGCCGGTTCAGCAATCCGGCAGCGAGTTCTCGCTGCGGGTGCCGATGGTGGTTGCGCCCCGCTACAATCCCGTGCCCGTCGTGCAGAGCGTCGACTTCAGGCCCGATGGCGGCGGCTGGGGTGCGACCAGATCCGATCCCGTACCGGACCGCAATCGCATCTCGCCCGAAGTGCTGGACCCCGCGACCCACGCGCCGGTCAATCCGACCAGCATCACCGTGCGTCTGCAGGCGGGCTTTCCGCTCGGCGAAGTCAAGAGCCATCATCACACGGTGAAAACCGAAAAGCCCGATGCCAGCACCAGCATCATCCGGCTTGCCGAAGGCCCGGTGCCGGCAGATCGCGATTTCGAACTGACCTGGAAGCCCGCGGCCGAAAAGGCGCCATCGGTCGGATTGTTTCGCGAACGCGTTGGCGACAGCGACTACCTGCTGGCCTTCCTCACGCCGCCCGCCGTCGAGCAGGCTGAGCAAAAGCCGTTGCCGCGCGAGGTGATCTTCGTGATCGACAATTCCGGCTCGATGGGCGGCACCTCGATCATCCAGGCCAAGGCCAGCCTCATCTACGCGCTCGGCCGCCTGAGGCCCGGCGACCGCTTCAACGTGATCCGGTTCGACAACACCATGGACATGCTGTTCCCCGGAGCCGTGCCCGCTGACAGGGAGCATGTCCGTCGCGCCACCGATTTCGTCAGCGCGCTGCGCGCCGAGGGCGGTACCGAAATGGTGCCGGCGATGCGCGCCGCGCTCTCCGACAACGCCAGAGATGCCGACCATGTCCGCCAGGTCGTGTTCCTGACCGACGGCGCGATCGGCAACGAACAGCAGTTGTTCGAAACCATCAACGCGCTACGCGGCCGTTCGCGGATCTTCATGGTCGGCATCGGCTCGGCGCCGAACACCTATCTGATGACGCGTGCCGCCGAACTCGGTCGCGGCACCTTCACCCATATCGGTTCGGTCGAGCAGGTCGAAGACCGCATGCGCGGACTCTTTTCCAAGCTTGAAAATCCAGCGGTGACCAATCTGACCGCAAAATTCTCCGATGCCACGGCCGACGTCACGCCCGCGGCAATCCCCGACCTTTATCGCGACGAACCGCTGGTTCTGGCGGCGAAGCTCGACAAGCTCGCGGGCTCGGTCGAGATCAAGGGCCGCATCGGCGATCGTCCCTGGGTCGTCACCCTTCCGCTGGCAAATGCAGCCGAAGGCAAGGGCCTGTCCAAACTCTGGGCTCGCCGCAAGATCGCGGACGCCGAGGTGGCGCGTACCACGCGGCAGGCCAGCTCGGAAGACGCCGACAAGAGGATCCTCGCGCTCGCGCTGGAGCACCAGTTGGTGACGCGGCTGACCAGCCTGGTCGCGGTCGACAAGACCCCGAGCCGTTCACAGGGTGAACCGCTCAAGCTATCGGAATTGCCGATCAACCTGCCGGCGGGCTGGGATTTCACGAAAGTGTTCGGCGAACGCCCGCAGCTGCCGGCACCATCGACGGAGAGACGTGCAGATGCAGACGAAGCGCGCCTTCAGGTCGCGGCATTGAAGCGCGCACAGCCCGTGGTCACGCCGGTGCCTGACAGCGTCAAGCTGCCGAAGACGGCGACCGACGCCGAACTGAAAATGATCGGGGGTGTGATCCTGCTCACGGTCAGCCTGATCCTGTTGGGCTTCAATCGCCGGCGTCAGATGTCACTCGGATGACGTTGGCTGAAAGGAGGAGGCCTCCCCCACCTCCTCTTTCAAGAGCGCGCGCGGCTTCCACCCGTCCCCCAAGGGCCGCGCGCGCTATTTTTTTCTCCCTCCACCGTCATTGCGAGCGCAGCGAAGCAATCCATTTATCCCCGCGCTGAGAGGTGGATTGCTTCGCTGCGCTCGCAATGACGAAAGTGCGTGCTTCATGCCCCGCTTCATCCTCCCTTTCCTACTCGCCCTCATCGGCCTCATCCTGTTCGGCCAGGGCGCCTACATCCACGCCAAGGCGCGGGTCGCACAGGCGCTGCTGGAACGCGCTTTCACGAAATCCATCGCCACCGGACGCGAGACAAAGCCGTGGTCATCGGCGGACACCTGGCCGGTCGCGCGGATCGAGATCAAGCGGATCCATGCCAGCGCCATCGTGCTGTCAGGCAGCAGCGGCCAGGCGCTTGCCTTCGGTCCGGGGCATGTCGAGGGCACGCCCGATGCCGGCGAGGCCGGCGTTGCCGTCTACTCCGCCCACCGCGACACGCACTTCGCGTTCCTCAAGAATGTCGTGATCGGCGACGAGATCGACGTCACGCGAAGCGACGGCCGGAAATTCCGCTACCGCGCCGACTCGACCTCGGTCGTGCGCTTCGATGCCTCCGGAATCGATCCGCTTGCGGGCGGCCATGAACTTGTGCTGTCGACCTGCTGGCCGTTCGACGCACTCACGCCGGGGCCTGAGCGTTATCTTCTGCACGCCACGATGATCGGGACTGTGCCGGGCTCGCGCTGAATTCTCCGCAAACCGAAATATCGTGCGCTGGGCGAATGGCGCTGTCTGCGCCACGCGTGTTGCCACCCCCATCAAGTCCCAATAAAAAGGTCTCAATCGAAAGGCATTCATGGCGCGGATCGTTGGCCGCGACCAAAGGATACAACCGAGCAAGGGAAGTTCATGGAAGCCCAGGCAAGCACCGCATCGCACACGATCGAAAAATGGTCGCCTGCGCCTGACGCCAGCGACATCGTCAAACGCATCCATGCGATGCTGCACCCGCGCAACATCGTCTTGGTCGGTGCCACCGACAAGCCCGGCAACTATGCCGAGCGAATCTGGAACAACCTCATCAAGTACAAGTACGAAGGTGGGCTGTTCCCGATCAATTCCAGGCGCGAAACGATCTGGGGTGTGCCCTGCTACAAGGATTTCGCCAGCCTGCCCGAAAAGCCCGATCACGTGCTGGTGCTGGTGCCGGCGCGTTTTGCGGTGCAGGTGATTCGCGACGCAGCCGCCGCCGGCGCACGTTCCGCCACCATCGTCACCTCGGGCTTCAGCGAGTTGCAGGACGAGGACAGCCAGCGGCTGGCGGTCGAGTTAAAGGAGGCGGTGCGCGAGACCGGCCTTGCCGTCACCGGCCCGAACTGTCTCGGCAATCTCAGCGCTGGCGAAAAACTCTTCACCAATATCGACGACCGCATCGTCACCATGGAAGCAGGGCCAGTGGCAATCGTCGGGCAATCCGGCGCGATCGTGATGGCGATCCGCCAGACGCTGGAAGATCGCGGCGTCGGCGTCGGCTACATGGTCACCACGGGAAACGAGACCGGCCTCGAGACGCCCGACCTGATGGCCTATTTCGCTGCCGATCCCTCGATCCGCGTCATCGTGGTCTATCTCGAGGGCGTGCGGAACACAAAAGTGTTCCGCGAGGCCTGCAAGGCCGCGCGCGCCGCCGGCAAGCCCGTGATCGCGCTCAAGCTCGGCGCTTCCGAAGGCGGTCGCGCCGCCGCGATGGCGCATACCGGCGCACTCGCCGGCTCGATCGAGACGTTCGACGCGATTTCGACCCGCGAGGGCGTGATACGCGTGCGCGGGCTCGACGAACTGATCGAGACCACCGAATGTTTCGTGCATGCCGATCCGCCAAAGGGCAACCGGCTCGCCGCGGTGTCGCTGTCGGGCGGCAAGCGCGGACTGTTGATCGATGCGTTCTATTCGGCAGGCATGAACTTCGCGCCGCTCAGCCCCAACGCGACCGAGCAACTGGCAAAGATGCTTGGTCCCGGCAGCATCGTCGGCAATCCGCTCGATGCGGGGTTCGCCGCGGTCGTCGACCCATCCGTCTACATGAAGTCGATCCAGATCATGATCGACGATCCCGATACCGACATCGTCATCATCGACGCTGAACTGCCGAAGGCGCCGCATGAGCTGCGCGAGCGCAACCTGCGTATCGTGAATGAAATGGCGGGAGCGGCGAGCAAGCCCGTGGTCTACATCAGCGCGATGTCGATCGGGTTCACCGAATTCACCAAGACCTTGCGCAAATCGCTGCCGAACATCGCCGTCATGCAGGGACTCGACCGCGCCGTTGGCGCGATCAAGTCGCTGATCGAATATGCGAGCCTGCGCAAGGAAGTGCCCGATATCAAGTCGAGCTCGAAGGCTTCGGCGCGCGCTGCGCTGGAGAAGGCGCTCAAGGGCGCCAACGGCGCCGCCGCACTCGACGAGGTGGCATCGAAGAAGCTGCTCAAGGCCTACGGCATTCCCGTTTCAAAGGAAGAGACCGTGCAGACCGCTGCTGAAGCCGTGAAGGTCGCCAGGAAAATCGGCTTTCCCGTCGTGGCAAAAGTCGTCAGCGCCGACATCCTGCACAAGTCCGACATCGGCGGCGTGGTGCTGAACCTCAAC
>DAIMKE010000124.1:0-10271 GCA_036721875.1 Bradyrhizobium sp.
TCGATCGGCACAACAACTCCGAGGCTGTCGCCCGCTTCTTCGACATGGCTGGGCCCTTGATCGGCGGTGAAGTGACGCGCGTAATCGGCATGGAGCTCTCCGCGAAGTCCAGCGATGAGGTGATGAAGAATTCAACCGGTGGCGCGGGGCAGGCCGCCGCTTGCCGCGGCTTTGCTGGAAGCGGAGCGCGCGCTCGCCGATCTCGGCGCCGAAATCCGCGAGGTCAAGTTTCCCTCCTACGAGAAGCTCGTCAGCCAGTGGATTCCGGTGTGCTCGGTGGAGACCGCCGAAGCTCACCGCAGACGTACCCGTCACGCAAGTCGGAGTATGGCCCGGACCTCGCGCAGTTGATCGAACAGGGCAGGTCGCTGGGCGGTGTCGAGATCGCTGCAATTCATCACGAGCGGTTGAAATTCTCCGGCAGCCTGACGGCCCTGTTCGAGGACGTCGACCTGTTGCTCGTGCCCACAATGCCGATGCCTATGCCGACGCTGGCAAAGATGAGTGAATATGGTGCGGATCCAAGCGTGCTCTTGAGTATTTTGCGGTTCACCGCCGTATTCGACTTCAGCGGGAGCCCCACCATTACGCTGCCGATGGGGATGGCTTCAGACCAGATGCCGTTGAGCATGCAGCTGGTAGGCCCGCATCTGTCCGAAGACGTAATTGCGCGCGCCGGGCATGCCTACCAGTCGATGACGGACTGGCATACGCAGCGGCCTCCCATCGGATGACGCTTGCGCTGCGGGCAGGGTGTCACTCCGGCAGCCGCAGGGACCAGCATACGGATGAAGTCGATGTCGAACGCCGATCACATCGGCCTCCCGCGCTCGATCCGGCGCCATCTCCTCGTCGGCGGCCTCGCCAGCCTGTTTCTCGTGGCAGGCATCGGCGGATGGGCGGCGGTGACAAATCTGGCCGGCGCCGTGATCGCAACCGGGCATTCGCCGTCGATTCCCGTGTAAAGAAAGTGCAGCATCCGACCGGCGGTGTGGTTCCCGCGCCGCTCGACGATCGCCGTCAGTTCCCGAGCCACCCGACGTCCAGACATCGACCTGTCCGGATCGCGCCCAGGCATTCCTTGGTGACCCTCGACGATGTTGAGGACGCGGAAGCAGAGGCCAAAATTCGCCGGTGCATCCGGCTTGGCTGGGGAACTAGGATTCGAACCTAGACAAACAGAGTCAGAGTCTGTTGTGCTACCGTTACACCATTCCCCATAAATGCTCAACGACATCAATGTATTAGTCGGATGTCGGGGCAACCGGCTGGAGCGGGATCGTGCAAATCTCCGCCTTCGCTGGTGCGCCGTTCTACTCGTTCGGTCCGGGCCTTGGCAAGCACGGAAGGGGGCGTTTTCGGGCGAAATGGCGGGGCTGGTCCAGCGAGGGGCGCTCCGGACGTTACCGCTTGCGCTTGCGCGAAACTCCCGCGGTCGGCGCGGTCATCTCGGTCTGCGGCAGCAATAGAGTGTAGGGCGGGTGGAGCGAAGCAAACCCATCAATCGCGCGCGCGGAGAGATGATGGGTTTCGCTTCCCCGCTCTGCCCATCCTGCAATCTAGCGTTTGCGCTGGCGTGAACCGCTCTCCCCGGTCATCTCGGCCTGCAGCAGCAGCAACAGGCAGTTGCTGAGCCGATCCTCCATCTCCCGATCATGAATGGACAGCGGCCCGGGGTCGTTGAGGATGGCATTGATCAGCGTTCCCAGCACGACCTGAAAGCCGAAGCCGATGGCGCGCGTCTTCGCCGCCTTGCGGCCTTTGCCCATGGCGCCGAGCAGGATCGGCGTGGCGCTGGCCACGTTGGCGCGCGCCAGTGACTTGAAGGTGGACCATCGGTCCGGCCTCGTATCGCCGTGCTGGAGCGCGGCGCGCAGCACGCCTTCATGATTGCGTATCCAGCCGATGGTGCCGCGGACGATCAGGCGGCTGAGGTCGGACAGATCAGCATCGCGCAGCCGCTTGTCGTCCTTCATGCGCGACAGCCTGCTTTCGCCGTCGCGCGCGGCAAGCGCCATCAGGGCGTTGAAATAGGCGTCCTTGCTCTCGAACCGGCTGTAGAACGCGCCGACGGTGGCGCCGACCTGCCGGCACAGCGCCTCGATCGACAATTCCGCAAGGCTATGCGTGCGCAACAGCTCCGCGCCGGCCTGGAGCAGGGCGGCCGTGGTCTCGCGGCTGCGCTTCTGGCGCGACGGGGTCACGCCGGGGAGGTCGAGTTCGGCCGATCGCGGCTGCATCGTGTGCTTGCATCTCCATCCGAAGTAATCATAATCATAATTCGGATTATGGTTTTTGGCAACGGTGGCCGCGGCGGCGCAAGCGCTCGCATGGCCACCGCCGGCGGACATGCGGATCAACCGCGGCCGCATTGAAGGGAGGAAAGGCATGGCGGCAGGCAGTGCAAAGCCGTTCGGCGGCAAGATCAACAGGACGGTGGCGGGCTCGAAACCCTGGTGGCCGTCAGCACCAAAGCCTCCCGAGGGCGCGCCCAATATTCTCGTCGTGCTGTTCGACGACGTCGGATTTTCCGATTTCGGTTGCTACGGCTCGGCGATCAAGACGCCGACCATCGACGGGCTCGCCGCGGAGGGATTGCGCTATTCCGGCTTTCACACCACCGCGATGTGCTCGACCACGCGCGCGGCGCTGTTGACCGGGCGCAACCATCATTCGGTCGGTGTCGGCTGTCTCGCCAATTTCGATTCCGGTTATCCCGGCTATCGCGGCAAGATCGCGCGCGAGGCGGGTACGCTGGCGGAGATGCTGCGGCCGCATGGCTATCGCAACTACATGGTCGGCAAATGGCACGTCACGCCGCTGACCGAAAGCGGCGCCACCGGGCCGTTCGACGGCTGGCCGCTCGGCCGCGGCTTTGATCGCTTCTACGGCTTTCTCGACGCCGAGACCGATCAATTCGCGCCGGAGCTCGTGTCCGACAATGCCCACATCGATCCGCCCGCGATCTACGCGGACGGCTATCACCTCACGTCCGACTTGATTGACCAGTCGATCCGCTTCATCGCCGATCACACCGCCGACCGGCCCGACATCCCGTGGCTGACCTGGGTGGCGCTCGGCGCCTGCCACGCGCCGCATCAGGCGCCCATGGACATCATCAGGAGCTACGACCCGATGTTCGCCCATGGCTGGGACGTCGAGCGCGAGCAGCGCATGGCGCGGCAGAAGGCGATGGGGGTCGTGCCGCCGGAAACCAGACTGCCCGCGCGCAATGACGGCGTGAAGGCGTGGGACGAGCACAGCGCGGACGAGCAACGCCTGTTCACGCGGCTGCAGGCGGCCTTTGCCGGCATGCTCGATCACGCCGACCAGCACCTGGCGCGGCTGATCGCGTTTCTCGACAAGGCCGGCATCCGCGACAATACGTTGATCCTGGTGCTCTCGGATAACGGCGCCAGCCAGGAGGGCGGGCCGTGGGGCTTCGTCAACGCCATGGGGCCGTATAATTTCCGTCCCGAGCCGATGGCGGAAAAGCTGCGCCGCATCGACGACATCGGCGGTCCGGACTCGCACAGCAATTTTCCGCATGGCTGGGCCATGGCGTCGAACACGCCGCTGCGGCGCTACAAGCAGAACACCCATGGCGGCGGCATCCGCGATCCCTTCATCATGACATGGCCGAAGAAGATCGCAGCGAGGGGCGAGGTGCGTCATCAGTTCGTCCACGCCTGCGACCTGACGCCGACCTTGCTCGATCTGATCGGCATCAAGTCGCCCGTGGAAATCGGCGGCGTTGCGCAGATGCCGATCGAAGGCGAAAGCTTTGCGCCCTCCATTGCGGATCCTGCCGCGCCCTCGAAATCCTCGCCGCAATATTTCGAAATGTTCGGCCATCGCGGGATCTGGCACGACGGCTGGAAAGCCGTCTCGTTCCACCCCTCGGGCACGCCGTTCGAGAATGACATATGGGAGCTGTTTCACCTCGCCGAGGATTTCTCGGAAACCGACGATCTCGCAGCCCGGCAGCCGGAGCGGCTGGATGCGATGGTCAAGCTGTGGTGGAGCGAGGCCGAAAAGCACAACGTGCTGCCGCTCGACGACCGGTTCGGCCCGCGCTTTGCGGAAAACGCCGCGCGCTTTCATGGCGCGCGCAGCAAGTTCACCTTTCACGCCGGCATGGGGCACGTGCCGACCGACGTCGCGCCCGATGTCCGCAGCCGCAGCTACACGATCGAAGCCCATGTCGAAATTGCCGAGGATGGCGCCGAGGGCGTGCTGATCGCCCATGGCGATGCCACGTCGGGCTACAGCCTCTACATCAAGAACGGCATGCTGGTGCACGATCTCAACATCGGCGGCGGCCATGAGATCGTGACCTCCGATCGCAAGGTGCCGTCAGGCGCGCACCGGCTCGGCGTGCATGTCGAGCGCCTCATACGCAAGGAGCCGCCGGCGAAGGGCGCGCGGACCGGGTTCACCGCCTACACGCTATTGATCGATGGCGAACCTGCCGGCGCGATCCAGACCCAGATGGCGTTCAACAACTTCATCTCGTGGTCCGGCCTCGACATCGGCCGCGACCGCTCCAGCCCGGTCTCGCATTACGAGGCGCCGTTCGAATTCACCGGGCAGTTGCTGCGGGTGACGGTCGACATGCATGCCGACCAGAAGCTCGACGGCGAGGGGATAGCAGCGGCGGAGATGGCGCGGCAGTAGTCGTCGTTGCGGGAAGTCCTTTACAACCATGGACTGACGCGGGCCCGGCGCATCTTTAGAACCATTCAAAGTGGAAGATGAAATCGTCGCGATTTGGCACAGGTCGCCGACCTCCGGTGGCAGCCGCGCCCAGTTTGTGCTCTATTGAGTGGAAGGCCGTTTCAGTCGGTGACGCAAGAGCATGACGGCCGGACAACCGGTCGTCGGGTAACGCTGTGCCTGCGAGAAACCCGGAACTTCCGCGGTTTATTCTGCATCTAGATTGCCTCTAGTCTGGCCGCTCTGGTCACGTCTTTTTTCCCGCTGCAGAGCGTGTTACGCAGGACCGACGTCTGCAGCATCTGATCTCGATCTCGACGACTGGGGTTCAGATACTATGGCGCGACTTGGACGAGATGGGACCCCGAAACGGTCAAATTGTCCGGTATCTATCCCAACCTGATCCGCTACTGGGCCGAAGTATGAAAATGTCAATTTCTCGCGCGACACTTGCGATGATCCCGGCGCTGGCAATGTTGGTGCTGGCGGTGCCGGCACCGGCCCAGCAGAGCATGAGCCCCGCCGCGCCATCCGCGCCCGTGGCCCAACAGGCGCCGGTGGCTTCGCAAGCTCCCGCGGCTTCGCAAGTTCCTGCCCAAGCGGCGCAGCCAATTCAAGCGGCGCAGCCAACTCAAGCGGCGCAGCCGGCCCAGGCCGCACCGTCCTCTGACGCAACCGCTGCGCCGGGCGAGCGCGACAAGCTGCTCAAGGCCGCTGCCGCCCAGCTCCACGATTTGTCGCCCTGGTCGATGTTCATGTCGGCCGACGTGCTGGTCAAGGCGGTCATGATCGGGCTCGCCTTTGCCTCGCTGGTGACCTGGACGATCTTCATCGCCAAGATGATCGAGTTCGCCGTGATCCAGCGCAAGCTGCGCTCGGCGCTGGCCAAGATCGCCGACGCGCGGTCACTCGCCGAAGCGCAATTTGCGCTCGGCTCCAAGGGCAGCGTGCTGGCCCCTCTGCTCGCGGCGGCGATGCGCGAGGCGCGGCTGTCGGCCGGCATTTCGAGCGACACCGGCATCAAGGAACGCGCCGCATCGCGCTTCAGCGAAATCGTCCGCGCCGAGGCGCGACGGGTCCGGCTCGGGATGGGCCTGCTTGCGACCATCGGCGCGACGTCGCCCTTCGTCGGACTGTTCGGTACGGTCTGGGGCATCATGAACAGCTTCATCGGGATTTCGAAGGCGCAGACCACGAACCTCGCGGTCGTGGCGCCCGGCATCGCCGAGGCGCTGCTCGCCACCGCCATCGGTCTGGTCGCAGCCATTCCCGCCGTCATCATCTACAACCACTTCACGCGCGTCAGCAAAGGCTACATGGAACTGGTGAGCCGCGCCTCGGGTGCCGCGGGGCGGCTGCTGTCGCGCGATCTCGATCGCACCCATGTCAGCGGCGGCCAGCATTCCCGCGCAACAGCGGCGGAGTAGACAATGGGCGCATCGATCACCGAAGCCGATGCCGATGACGACAGCGATTTCGCCGAATCGCACGAGATCAACGTCACGCCGTTCATCGACGTCATTCTGGTCCTCCTGATCATCTTCATGGTCGCCGCGCCGTTGTCGACCGTGGACCTGCCGATCGATCTGCCGACCTCGACTGCAACCCCGCAGAAGAAGCCCGACAAGCCGACCTATGTCAGCATCAAGCCGGATCTTGCCATTGCGATCGGCGAGAACATGGTCAAGCGGGTCGATCTGGTGCGCTCGCTCGACGCGATGCCGGATGCCAGCAAGGAACGCCACATCTTCCTGCGCGCCGACCGCGCCGTGCCCTATGGCGAGTTGATGGACGTCCTCGAAATCCTGCGCGCCGGCGGCTATTCGAAGATCAAGCTGGTCGCGCTCGAAGGTGCTCCGGATCCAGCGGCGTCCCAGGCGGCGCCGGCAAGGCCATGACGGATATTGACGAACAGAAGCCATCGCGGCGGCTGTGGATTTTTGCCGCGGTGATCGCGCTCGCGCTTCACATCGGCGGCGCAGCGCTGGCGATTGCGCATTTGCAGGCCGAAGAGGCCGACGACGCGCTCGGCGCATCTGCGATCGAAATCGGTCTCGAACTCGCCTCGGTGCGGCGTGAAGCAACCGACCTCCCTCCCGGTCCCGACACCGATGCCTCCACGGCATCGCCCCAGCTTGCCGAGCAGAAGGCCGAGGTCAAGGAAACCGAACTGCCGCAGGACAAGCCGACCGAGACTGAAGAAGCCGACCGGGTGGTGACCGAAAACGAGTCGAAGAAGCCCGAGGAAGACGATCCGAAGGTGGCGGCCGTGCAAACGCAGGCGTCGACGGAGTCGGTTGCCGCCGAAGCGACCGCGACGCCGAGTTCAGAGGCCATTCCGGAAGGGACGCGTTCGGTTGCGCCGCAGATCGGCACCGGAGAGAGCGCCCGGCGCGTGCG
This sequence comes from Bradyrhizobium sp., assembly GCA_036721875.1. Lineage (GTDB taxonomy): Bacteria > Pseudomonadota > Alphaproteobacteria > Rhizobiales > Xanthobacteraceae > Bradyrhizobium. Next base: position 7,117 of record DAIMKE010000124.1, read on the forward strand.
CGCAACCTGGCAAAAGGAACTGGTCGCCCATCTCGACAAGCACAAGCGCTACCCGGCAGAGCGCTCGCAAAAGACCGCCAAGATCGAGATTCGATTTACCCTCGACCGGATGGGCCGCGTGCTCGAGACCACCATCGAGAAAAGTTCGGGCGATACCGCGTTTGACGAAGCGGCGCTGGCGATGGTGCGCCGCTCCGACCCGGTGCCGGCCCCGCCGCCGTTGATCGCGGACGACGGGCTGAGCTTCACCCTGCCGGTGATCTTCCGGACCAAGGGCAAGGGCTGAGAACGCATCAGATCGGATAGTGCTGCGGCCCCGTCTCGATCGTGATCCAGCGCAGTTCGGTGAATTCGGCGATGCCGGCCTTGCCGCCGAAGCGGCCGTAGCCTGATGCCTTGACGCCGCCGAACGGCATCTGCGCCTCGTCGTGCACCGTGGGGCCGTTGACGTGGCAAATCCCGGAATCGATGCGTTTTGCAATTTCGAAGGCGCGGGCGATGTCGCGGCCGAACACCGCCGCTGACAGGCCATACTCGGTGTCATTGGCGACGCGCACCGCTTCGTCGGCGCCATCGACGCGAACGACGCAGACCACCGGACCGAACGACTCCTCGGCATAGATCCGCATCGACGAGTTGACGCCGTCGATCACGGTCGCCGACATCAGCGTGCCCTCGCTGCGTCCGCCCGCGACCACCTTGGCGCCCTTGCTGACGGCATCGTTGATCAGGGTCTGGATGCGGGCCGCGGCGTCAGTGCCGATCAGCGATCCAAGCGGGGTGTTGCCCTTGCGGGGGTCGCCGGCGACCAGCGAGCCGGCCTTCGCTGCGAGCTTGGTCACGAAGGCGTCGTCGACCTTCTCGTCGACGACGAGACGCTCCGTCGACATGCAGATCTGGCCCTGGTTCATGAACGCGCCGAACGCTGCCGCGGCCACCGCCGCATCGATATCGGCATCGTCGAGCACGATCATCGGCGCCTTGCCGCCGAGTTCGAGCAACGCCGGCTTCAGGTATTTCGCCGCCACCTGCGCGATGATGCGCCCGACCCGGGTCGAGCCGGTAAAATTGACCCGGCGCACGGCGGGATGGCCGATCAGCATTTCGATCAGGGCCGGCGCATCTTCCGGCGCGTTGGTGATGACGTTGAGGACGCCGGGCGGCAGGCCGGCGTCGCGCAGGCATTCCGCGATCAGGCGGTGGGTGCCCGGACAGATCTCGGAGGCCTTCAGCACCACCGTGTTGCCGCAGGCCAGCGGCAGGGCGATGGCGCGGACGCCGAGAATGACCGGCGCGTTCCACGGCGCCATGCTCAGCACCACGCCGGCGGGCTGGCGCACGGCCATCGCGATGCAGCCCGGCTTGTCCGAGGGGATGACCTCGCCCGAAATCTGCGTGGTCATCGATGCTGCTTCGCGCAGCATGCCGGCGGCGAGGTGGACGTTGAAGCCGGCCCAGCCGGCGGTGGCGCCGGTCTCGGCCGCCATCAGTTCGATGAACTGCGGCGCCTTCGACGCCAGCAGATCCGCGGCCTTCAGCAGGATGGCGCGCCGTGCGTTGGGACCGGTCGCGGACCATGCCGGAAAGGCCGCCGCGGCGGTATCGGCCGCGCGCCTGGCGTCCGCGATCTGGGCGGCCGCGGCGCGGCTCGCCACATCACCCGTCACCGGGTTGAGGCGGTCGAACGTCGCGCCGTTCGAGGCCGGGACATCCTTGCTTTCGAGCAGAAGCGAGATTTCGTACATGGCCTTCTCCTTCGGGGCGTGGCGTTACGATGGCGTGTTGACGGGTGAGGGCGCGCCGCCGAGATAGGCGCGCTGGACGGCCGGATCGGCCTTCAGGTGTTCGGCGGTGCCGTGGCCGACGATGACGCCGTTTTCGAGCACGTAGCCGCGGTCGGCGATCCGCAGGCTCTCCTGCGCGTTCTGCTCCACGAGCAGCAGCCCGACCCCGGCCTCGCGCACCCGACGCAAGGTCGCGAACAATTCCTGGACCATGGCGGGCGAGAGCCCGAGCGATGGCTCGTCGAGCAGCAGGATGTCCGGATTGGACATCAGCGCGCGGCCGATCGCCAGCATCTGCTGTTCGCCGCCGCTCATGGTACGCGCGATCTGGGCGGCCCGTTCGCGCAGGCGCGGGAACAGCCCGAGCACCTGCTCGCGTCGTTCGGCTTCGCCGTCGCGCGCGCGCCTCGGATTGGCGCCGAGCAGGAGATTTTCCTTCACCGTCAGGTCGCCGAAAATCCCGCGACCCTCGGGCACCAGCGCCAGTCCGCATTCGACGATCTCGTGGGCGGCCAGCGCTGAGATGTCGCGGTCGCCGAGCATCACCCGCTTGCCCGGAAGGGTACGCGCGACGCCGGCGATGGCTTTCAGGAGCGAAGTCTTGCCGGCGCCATTGGCGCCGAGGATCGTCACGATCTCGCCCCTCTCAACATGGAGCGCGACGCCGTCGAGTGCGCGATGCAGGCCATAGGCCAGGCTGAGATCGTCGACTTCAAGCATCGGCGGCCACTCCGCCGAGATAGGCCTTGACCACGGCCGCATCGTTGAGAACGTCGGCCGTGGCGCCCTCGGCGATCTTGCGGCCGCTGCTCATCACCACGCAGCGGTCGCACAGCGCACGCACCGCGTTCATGACATGCTCGACCAGCACGATGGTGATCCCGTCGGCCTTCAGCGACCGGATCAGTTCGATGCCGATCATGAGTTCGGACGGATTGAGGCCCGCGAGCCATTCATCCAGCAGCAGCAGGCGCGGCTTCGCCGCGAGCGCACGCGCGAGTTCGAGCCGCTTGCGGTCGATATAGGTGAGGTCGGCCGCCGGACGTTGATCTTGTCCGCCAAGGCCGACGCGCGCGAGCAGCAGGTCGATCCGCGCCTCTGCCTCGGTGGCGGCGAGATGCGGCTTCTGGAATGCGAGCCCCGCCCTGATGTTCTCGCGGCAATCCATGCCGTCGAGCACGCGGACGAGCTGGAATGTCCGCGCCAGTCCCAAGCGCGCGATCCTGTACGCGGCGAGGCCCGCAATGTCGCGGCCCATCAGGCGGATGCTGCCGGCATCGGGGCGCAGCACGCCCGACATCAGGTTGAGCGCCGTCGTCTTGCCCGAGCCGTTGGGCCCAAGGAGACCCATGATCTCGCCTTGTCCGACGT
>DAIMKE010000125.1:0-10271 GCA_036721875.1 Bradyrhizobium sp.
ATGCCCGCTTCATGCTGCGTCAGATGGACCAGGCGCTGTCGATTGCGAGAAAGGATGTCACAGACCTGCAAGGCATGGTGTCCTTGGGTTTGCCACCGACTACTCAGCGGGCCATCGGACTTTCGCTGATGAAGCGTATCCGGAACAGATATCCCGGCATCCTGCTCAATGTCGTCGAAGGAATGAGCGGTCATGTCGCTCAGATGATCCGCCTTGGGCAACTGGACATCGCTATACTATTTACTAATGACGTCTCGTCCAAGCTGTGCGCCGAGCCCCTGCTGGAGGAAGAGCTCTTCGTGATCTTCCCGGAAAAAAGCGGCTATATCCCCCACAATCGAAAATCGGTCTCGATTTCGGAACTTGCCCAGATTCCCTTGATCCTGCCAACCAGCTCTCACGGCCTTCGCCGACGTGTGGTCGCGGAGTTCGAACAGCGGAACATGAAGCCGAACGTGAGCGTCGAAATCGATTCCCTGACGCTTCTGATGCAATGCGTGAGCGAAGGGATGGGAGCCACGATCAAGCCGATGTCCGCATTGCACGAGGCCGACGAGACGTTGGGCAAGTGGCGCGCCCTTTCCATCAGCGACGCTCCCATCACGCGAACGAACTATCTTTATTCGCTATCGGCAGAACTGATGACAGATGCCGCCCGGGCGGTTCTAGGAGAGACGCGGGAAGTTGCCCGCGAATTGATCGAAGGCCGAAAGTGGAAAGGCGTCCAATTGATCGAGCGACGAGAGGCCGCGTGACGAAGCCGGTTCGAGCAGTAGTAAAGGCGATCCGAAGCGTCGAGGATCATTCCTTCGAGCACGCGTTCGCGCTGTGACATGACCAAGCGCCGCGAGGCGGTCGATCGTTCGTTTGAATCCTGCAGCGCTTCGCTGAATATACCGGGATGAATCAGCGTTTGTTCCAGCAGACAGTTTCGCCAGTCTGGCGCGTTAGGTAAACCAGAATGACGGAGTGAGACGTAAACTGGTGGCGCGATTCAATGGTCTGTTCTTTAGCGACAAGGCCATGACTCTTTTGGATCGGCTTCCTTGGACTCTGTAGGTTATGGAACAACATCATGCTATGAGACGACATATTCATGCCAACTCGATTTCTGCATAACATAGATTATGGAATATATTCCTATCTCCCGAAAGACGAAAACCGCTGGTTAGCTAGGTTTATCACGACGCAATCGCTCGTCTTCGCCGGAGAGCGTCGCGTTGGCGTCGGCTTCGTTTCCGCATGCGTCGAGTTGGAGCTATCGAAGACATCGGTGACAAAGTCGTGGTTGGTGTCGGCTCCTCCGTTGCTTGGACCGGTGCAGGCCGAGCCTCCATGATCTCGAGAACCGCGCGTCCTTTATCAGTGACACGCCAGCCGCCGTTCATCCGCTCGATGAGACCTTGGGAGAAGATATCCAGGTCGGGCACGCGGGCCGCCAATCGTTTCGTACGCTCGCTCCAGTCCCGTCCGCTGGTCGCCAGAATCGCCATATCGCGCTTGAGTTCGGCCATGGCGGCGAACCCGCCTGGATAGCTGACCAGCACCTTGAGAACCGTCACCTGGAAGTTCACTGCCCCACCCGTACCCGGCTCCGCGAACTTACTCCCGCTACATCTTAGGAGAAGTCGATAGCCCTGTCGACCCACGACATTCACCCGCTGGTTTTTGTTGGAAATTCGCAGAGAGATCCGCGTTGGGCATGACAGTAGCTGAAGACTCCGAATTCAAGGTCCGCAAAGTATCCGCTGCACGGCGGCGCAGGCCGCCAGGGGACGCATTGCCGCCCTCACAGAGCTTCTCAAGCCGCCGCTCGTGCAGTTCGTCGCAAAAGTGAAGGACAATGTGATTGCGACCCTGGCAACGGCCGCTGTTGCGGCAATCGTCGCCTATGTTTGGTCATAGTCATATCTTCGGCTAACCGCCGCCCTTCCGGCGTCAGACCGTGAAATCGTGAATTCGATTACACGATTTCGCGCGCACGGACTCACTACTTTAACCGCCTCACTCCGCGGCTTCGGCAGGCGGGCTCTTAAGCTCCGCGAATTTCGCCGCCATCGTCGGATTGCCCCGGGTCAGCTTCTTGATCGTCACGTCCTGTGCCTTGTCATTGGCAAGGCGCAGGTTGCGATCCGCACCGATCAAGGCATCCTTGGTCTTCTGCAGGTGGTCGATCGACTTATCGATCTCGGCGATTGCCGTCTGGAAGTGCCGCGAAGCAAGATCATAGTTCTTTGAGAATGCTGCCTTGAACGTTTCGAGCTGGCTTTCAAACTGGGTGATGTCGACATTCTGCGCTTTCACGAGCGCAAGCTCGGTCTTGTACTTCAGCGAACTGATGGCCGCATTCCTCAGGAGCGTAATCATCGGCAGGAAGAACTGCGGCCGGATGACATACATTTTCGAGTAGCGGTGAAAGACATCGACGATGCCAGCATTGTAGAGCTCGTTGTCCGGTTCAAGCAACGAGACCAGGATGGCATATTCGCAGCCCTTCTCGGTCCGGTCCCGGTCGAGCTCCTTGAGGAAGTCTTCGTTCTTGCCTTTCGTGGCGGTTTTGTCACTCTCGTTCTTCATCTCAAACATGATCGAGATGATCTCTGTGCCGGCATCGTCGGAATCCCGGAAGATGTAATCGCCTTTGCTGCCAGTCCGCGCGTCGTTGTCTTTCTCGAAATACGCCCGCGGAAACGCCATCGAGCGCACCCGGTTGAACTCGGTCTCGCAGTGCTGCTCCAAGGTCTCACCGACCATCTTGGTCGAGAGGCGGGCCTTCATATCCTTGAGACGCTCGATCGCGTCATCGCGATCCTTGATCTGGGTTTCGTACTTGTCCTTGAGCGACTGCTCGGAGAGTTGCTTTTCAAGCTGCACCTGCTTGATGCCGTTCTTCAGCTCATCGCGCTCTTTCTCGATCGCACCGACCGCTTCAGTCACGGCGAGCTTCTTCTCAAGCTCGACGGCCTGAAGCTTGGCCTTCAGCTCCTGGATTTCTTTTTCCTTGGCAGCAGCAATCTTGTGCTGCTCGCTCGCCAGGAGCGCGTCAGCAAGCTCCGAGGCCGCCTTCTTTTCGCGCTCGGACTCGGCCAGCGCGTTCGCGAGCCTGTCCCGCTCCTTTTCGACGGCGCTGAGCGCTTCAGCAACCGCGAGCTTCTGGGCAACGCCACTCCCCTCAAGCTTGGACTTCAAGTCCTGGATTTCAGCGTCTTTAGCAGCCGTTGTCTTCTGCAGATCGCTGCTTACCTGGGCCTTGGCCAATTCAACGGCGCTCTGCTTGTCGCGCTCGGCCAGCTCCAGCCGTTCGTGGAGCTGCTCAGCGAAATCCGCGTCACGGACCTGCTTCAGGATATCCGCGTAACCGGACTCATCGACCTTGAAGGCCTTGTCACAGTGGGGACAGATGATCTCGTGCATGGTTCCTGGCCGGATCGTGGTGGCTGCTGTTGTCATTCAAAATGGGACGGGCCGACAGAATCGGCCGCACGAGAACAGAATTACGACGAGCGAATTTGGAGGGTCAAGTCAAGCGCTGTGGTTTTGCGCATTTTGCTCGGGCAATCCCCCGCGCGGCGACCAACGAGGGCGCTAGGGATGAGTTGTCTCCCCTCGTCGCTGACGGCATCGAAGCCATGATCGCCTCGATCAGGGAAAGCTCGCCGTGGAAGCCGACCGTGATCCCTGGCGGGAAGCAATGAGGTTACAGATAGCGCTGGTTGGCTGCTGCGCTGTCGTGAGGTATGCTGCTCGCAGCGCTGTTAAGGGCAGCGCAGACCCCGTGCCTGAGCGGGGCCTTTTGTTTGATAAGGACTTCTGGATCGTGGAAGCCCAAAATCGTGTAATCGTGTGCCCGATTACACGGTCGCCGCTTTAACTTCAACGCCATCGTCAATTATCTTGCGCAAGAAACCTAAGAAGAAGCCGGAGATGAGTTAGACGAGATGAAATTCACGATCGGCGATGAGACTGATAAGGCGCTCTTCATCGCCCTGAAGCACGAATTTCTGCGCTGCGATGAGGCCTTCAGACAGTTCGCCTCCGCGGGGGAAGACCTAATCATGCAAGGGCAGGATCGGCGGCGGGCTTACAAGGCGCATGACGCCTACGCGAGATTCGTCCACCACCTTTATGAATTTGCGCTCTGCGCCATTGCACGCGATCGTCACGCCATTAGCACGCTGCAGGCTGTCAATGCTGACAAGTACATTGCCAGCTATTTGCAGAGTCATTGCCGAAGAGACGGGACGCCATCCTGGACGGCACGGCCCCCAGTTGGGAAAATCACATCAGCGCATTTCCCGAGAGCATCCCGCCATCACTGCCCACCGAATTTCGCCGCGCCAGGAACATTGCGCTCGCGCATGCTGGGATCAAGCGACCGAAGCTCAACATGTCGGATTTCTACGATCGGTTCCATAAGTTCCTGCACATCTTTTACAAGGATGCGCAGAGTTGGTGGGGCCGAGAGGCAGACGAATTTCCTGATCTGGAAGAGATCACGACGTTCTCGCTGATGATCTCGCAAAAGCCGCCGACCAGCTAGCGGCGAGCTGCGGCGACGATCGGGGCCGATGGGTCGTCCGACCAGCACGACCGACCAACTCCATCAGCTTGTCGAAGTGCTCCAGCGGTATGTCGGCCATGCTGGGAGCGATCCGGCGCCCCAAACTCTGGGTCGAAGCGCTGCGATCAATGCAGAGATGCAAGATGACATGGTGGTTCGGGCAAAGCCACTCGTACTCGTGATCGGGTTTATCGAAGCCATGTTCGAACTGCTCGTTCAGGGGCACGACATGGTGCGCCTGCGCGATTGGTTCGAATCCCCCGCAAACAAAGCAGGCTTGTCGGCGTCCTGGTTGAAATTCCAAACGGGCAGCAGCGATCCAAGCACGCTTTTGCGCAGAGCGCTCGGCGACCAACTTGCGCTGCACCGTGCCAATACTAGCCGCAAGCATGGCGCGCTGAGATGGATTCAGGAGCTGGTTCGCCCGCGATATCCACTCCTCAAATGTTTCGCCCTCAAGGAAGGGAAAGTTGGACGAAACTTCGAGCTTAAGTCCCTCGACAAGGGCCGCCGTGTTGACCCGCTGCATATCGGTTCTCCCGGGCCGATGATACAGAGCCGCCGCTGATTCGAGGACAGTGATTAGTGCAGACGATCGGGCAACAGCAGCGCCATCCGTGAAGGCTTCGCTGCCAGCCTGGGGCTAACGAAATGATTCGCTGTACATCAGTTCGCGGCCTTTAGCCGTCGATTGATAATACTCGGCTCTGCATAGATCGGCTTCGAGGCTTAGAAGCGCGTAGCCGTGATTGTAAACGCCTCCTCGCGTCGCGAGCCGCGACTGATCAATCAAAGCTGGTGTCTCTGTAAGACCGGAGACCGGTTTGTAGATCTCGTCAATGACGGAGACAGGGACAGCGCCGTGGCCCACGCAACGGCCTCGCTCCAGCCCGGCAAATGGCTGGTAGATGCTGAGAGTGTGCTCATGCCCCCAGAACCAGGCGGCAATCGCCTTTGTTGCTGTCATCTGCTGAAAAGCTTTGAGCAGCAAGGGATTGACTGCAGACCGCTTACCCTGCGGATCGGCGGCCCCAATGGGAGAGAAAGCAGAGAACAACTGGTGATGAGACAGCAGGATGGTCCGGCCGGAGAATTCCCTGATGCGGTCGCAGTGCCAGTCCAGCTCATCTTCTTCAAGGTAAGTGAGTGCGCCAGCGACAGCGGCCGGATTGTCATCGTGCAAACCGGTATCCATGGCGAGCAATTGCCATTTCTCGTCCGCTGATCGCAGACAGAAGAAACTGGCTGGCTGCGTGAAGGGCGCAGGGTTCAGCTTCGTTATGAGGTCGTAGAAACCCACGCCTCCACAGTACATATCGTGGTTGCCTGACAGCGAAAACACCGGCAACGCCTTGTCCTTGCGGAGAATGGAGTCGATCGGATCGATGAAGTTCGATTGACATTCCGCGGCTGTGCCCGAGTAGTAGATGTCGCCGAGATGCAAGAGTATATCGGGATGCTCATCGGCGATGCGCTGCAAGACCTCGATGGCAGGTATGGCTCCCGTGCCCCAGTCTCCCATCAACGCGATACGTGAGTTGGCCTTGATCTCGATCGTCTTCGGACCGACAGCGGGCGCCGGGACGTAAGGAATGGGCTTACGCTTGCCGTTCTCGAAAAAGCGCCTGTATTCCACCAGGGTGCTGAACCATGCGGGATCGCAAGTCCCGGCGGTGAACTCGTTCTCGAGTTGCTGGATGGCGTTGGCATCGGAGGCCGCCAGCGCTTTCATGTAGCGCCACCCCCATTCGGCACAGACCTCAGCAATGCCGGACTTCGACAGTTCTCGTGCAGAGGGCCCTGCTGGGGAAGCAGGCGCCACACCTCCCGTCGCGCGACTATATTCCCGCTCGGCGATGTCCGCCGCGATACCGGGGAGAGTGCTGACCATGGATCGCTGCAGCCCGGCACGGCTCCGGGGAGCCGCGGCCGCTCCCTTGTCGATTTTCTTGGCAATTTCAGTGACGGCCGATTGATACAGGGAAAGGAGCGGGTCACGGAAGCACTTGAATGATTCAGGCATTACCTTCGTTTTCTCCGCGAACGCGCTGCAGCCAACGCTTCAGGATCGGCAGATATTTCTGCACCTGCTCGCGGTCGCTGTCCTTTTCTTCGTTTGTGAGCTCTTCGTACGGGGTGTTGATCAGGCGTTCCCACCGAGCAACAAGCTCTGCCGGCAAGACCACTGAACCGTCGGGGCGGCGCTCGCCTTTTTCATGAACATAGCGCTGCCAGTGCGCCCAACGCCGATGCTCAAGCGCGGCAAGCTCTTCGATCAACGAGGCGAAGGATACAGTAAATTGCTTGTCGGACATCCCGCCTCCCCGGTCTCAGATGAGCTTGTCTGCTACCAATCGACGATAATGCTCGCCCAGAACTGTCAGCTCGCACGACTTGCTCTCCATCGCTGCATGCCACATGTGGGGCGCATCGACGGGCCGAACCAGATTCACTCTGACATAGTTCTGGAGCACCTTGAAGATGGCATTCCTTATCGGGTCGGGCGGCGGGATCGCTGGATCGTCGCGCTTTTCCTGTGATCTTTCCGGCTCATAGGACGGATCAAGCTGGAACTTGAATCCCGGTTGCGGGAAGTGGATGGCGAGCTGCAGAAGCTCTTCGAGAGCAATCGGCGGTGTGGCCTTGCGCAACGACACAAACGACCGGACGTTGGTCTTGAAGACGGGACGCTGACCACCCCATGGTCCCAGCGATTGGTCGATATGGGCGTATACGCTGCCGGGCGTGACATCGCCAACCAGATTGGCCGCCGCCCCGTTCAATGCATCGACAAGCAGGTTGGTGAACACGCCCGGCGCCCCGTTCCCGCCCTCGTATGAGTATTGGTTCTCGGTCGACGCGGTCAGAAGCGTCATGCCCTCGCCGATCTCCGCGAGACCGCCTTTGCCGGCCTGGTTGCCCGCGATTCCGCCATGGCAGCTATCCAGGATGATGATCTTGTTCGCCGCTTTCGATGCCTTCGCGAACGTCATCACATCACTGAGCGCCAGTCCGTCATCGCCGTCCCGGCAATCGCTTGCACAAAGGTAGCCGCCGGTCGTGTCGACGTACCCATGGCCGGCGAAATACAGGAGAGCGATCTCGGAAGGGTCTGCGAACAGTGCCTCGATGGCGTCTCGCAGCGCCCGCCGGGTGATCAGGTTGTGAGCGCCGGTGGCGGTCAGCACCTTCGGTGTCGTGAAATTCGTTGTTCCGTCAGCATTTCGGGCCAGAACGCCGGCTACCGCATCTGCATCACTCACACATCCGCTGAGCGGGGTGAGGTCGTGATAGTAATCGACGCCAACGATAAGAGCCTTGCGCATGTCCGGCTTACAGGGAGTCAGGTCGACACGCCCTGAATCTCCGTGCGGTCATCGCTGTAGGCCCAGATTCCACGAATCTTCTTGCCCTCTTCCTTCGCGCAGGCGATTTCCCACTTCTGCCCGGTCGAGGAGGTCGAGTTCTTGCTGACGAGGACGATGACGCCATCGGATCGGCGAATGCGCGTCCGCACCTTGTCTTTCCAGCCGCTGTCGTACGTCTCCTTCACCGACATATCGATGAACTCGTACGGAGCGCGCGGATGAAGAGACTGCCCCTTCAGCAAATCGCGTTGCTTCACGTCCTCGATTGCAAAGGCAACAAAAACAACTTTCGTGGCAGCCATGCTGTCTTCTCCTGATACCAAGGTTTGTTGCTCAAGGCTGCCCGAGAGAAGCCTTCAATGACGTATGAAACGATCGGAAGCCTTGCGCGCGGGCCGTCAATCGATCGCCCTTTTGGACGCGATTTTCGACCAGCAGTTCTGCGCGTTTTGATTCTCGGACATAGGCGTCAAGGTCCGCCCTTGTGCGGAGGTAAGGCCATTTCTGCAGAAATTCCGGCACCGTGGCGTTGCCGGAAACGAACGAGGCCAGAAATCGCTCTTTCTCGGTCGCGACCCCGATTTCCCACGGCACCCACCAGGAGGCTTGGGTTTGCGCACTGATGACCGCCAGCAACTGGGTGCACTTTTCCATTTGGGCCCGGATGTAGTCAGCGAGATCCGGCCCACTCTTTCCCAGTTGCGCGTCGATGCCGTCCAGGTAGACGAAGAGGCCATTGGCGGTAAGATGTGCCGCAATGGCGCCAGCTTGCTCCGTGTCCTCTTTTTTGTGTGAAATAAAGACCTTAATCGGCATCATTTCCCTCCTGCCCGCGGGAACATTTATAGAACAAGGGCCGAGGGTGCAACCCTTGCTGCGCAGGAGGGGAACTTTTCCACAGAGGTAGTGGAGCAGGCAGCGGGTTACGAGGATTTTTGCCCGCCAAAGCGGCAATAAAACCGGCAAATCATGCTGTCTTAACTTATCTTAGTGCCTCTGTTTGCTTTACTATTTGGCGGCAAAGAAAGCGGCAAAATGAACGTATCAGCGATGGAACCCCTCCTGCCCGACGACCGGCAGGAACTCGAAGACCTGGCCACTGACCTGGTTGCCAAGGCCAGCACCCTGGCCGGCCGCCTTCATCCCGTCATGCGGGGTTCCGTCGGCGACCTGGTGCGTTCGATGAACTGCTATTACTCGAACCTCATCGAGGGCCACAACACCTTGCCTATCGACATCGACCGCGCCCTTCACGACGACTTCGCCAGGGACCCGGAGCGCCGCAACCTGCAATTGGAGGCGCGCGCCCACATCGAGGTGCAGCGGATGATCGATCGCGGTGAAGCCCCCTCGCCCGTGCTATCCGTCGACTTCATCGTCTGGACGCACAAAAACTTCTGCGAACGCTTGCCCGAGGAGCTGCTCGTCGCCGAACACCCCACCACTAAAGCGAAGATCAAGATGGTCCCGGGCGAGCTGCGGAAGGACCACGTCAAAGTAGGCGCGCACATCCCGCCCCCTCCCGCAGACCTCCCCGCGTTCTTGGCGCGGTTTGCCGAAGGCTATTCCTCAAAGCATCTTTCGCGGCTGCGCAAGATCATCGGCGTTGCCGCTTCCCACCATCGGTTGGCCTGGATCCACCCGTTTCTTGACGGTAACGGCCGAGTGACGCGCCTGTTCTCGCATGCGCTCTTGCGCGAGCTGGATGTCGGTTCTGAGCTGTGGGCCGTTTCGCGCGGGCTGGCGCGACTCGTCGCCGATTACAAGGCCAACCTACAGGCGGCTGACGAACCGCGACGCGGCGATCTCGATGGGCGCGGCAATCTCACGATGGCCGGGCTCATTGATTTCTGCAAATTCTTCCTGACGACCTGCGTCGATCAGGTTGACTTCATGGCCGGGCTTCTGGAGCCAGAAGAACTGCTCAGGCGTATGGAGATTTGGACAGAAGAGGAAACCCGCGCAAAACGGCTGCCAAAGGGCTCCTGGCCTTTACTGCGTGAAGCCGTCATGGCTGGTGAGTACGCGCGAGGCCACGCGCCGGCACTCACGGGCTATGAAGAGCGACAGGCTCGGACCGTCCTCAATGCACTTATTGAAAAGGGCTACCTGGTCTCGCCGACCACGCGCTCACCTGTGAAGCTCGGGTTTCCGACAGCCCTCGTCGATCGATGGTTTCCAAGACTGTATCAACCTGCCGTCTAAAGCCGGGCAGATGAGCCATAATTCGTCGCGAGATACCTCCGGCTTGGGCGTTCCGCCGGCCCACCCTCGACTGTCGCCAGTATCCCACAAGGATTTCCCTTTGCAATTTGACGTAACTCCCGGCTTTCTCCACAATC
>DAIMKE010000126.1:0-10226 GCA_036721875.1 Bradyrhizobium sp.
CCGTCGCGCCAGCAGCGTGGTGCCCGCCAGCACCGCCAGCAGGATCAAAAAGATCTGAAATTTGGCTTCCATGATAGCCCCCCTTCGCAAGGAAAAACCGCGAGGTCAATTGCGACAGGAGGAGGGGCTCACGTGCGGAGCGCGATCCGGTTTCGGGCTGCCTCTGACAAATTTGTGACCGTTGGCTCCAGAACTCCGCCGATCATTGCCCCGTACCAGCCAAGAGCCTGCGGATGCAGGCAGGGTCGGGAGCAGAGCGATGAAGCACCTTGGTCAGCATGCGATCGTGATCGGCGCCAGCATGGGTGGCCTGCTTGCCGCCCGCGCGCTGTCGGAGGCCTACGCCGTCGTTACGGTGCTGGAACGTGATGCGCTTCCGCGCTCGGACATTCCGCGCAAGGGCGCGCCGCAGGGCCGCCACGCCCATGGTTTGTTGGCACGCGGCCGGGCCGTGATCGAGAATTTCTTTCCGGGCTGGACCGACACGGTCGTTGCCTGCGGCGGCGTCAGGGGGGATATCGCCGGCGATGTGAAGTGGGTCGGCCATGGCGTTACCATCAAGTCGGCGCCGAGCGATCTGGTGGGACTGCTGGCGTCGCGTCCCGTGCTGGAAGGCAATGTTCGCCGCCGCCTGATGGCGCTGCCGAACGTGCGAGTGATCGAGAACTGCGCAGTTCAGGAACTGATTGCCGACGATGGCAAGAGCACCATCAAGGGCGTTCGCGCCCGGATCAGCACCGGCGTCGAGCACGTGATCGCGGCCGACCTCGTTGTCGATGCTTCCGGCCGAGGCTCGTCGAGCCCGGCCTGGCTGGAGAGTTTTGGCTTCGCAAAGCCGGAGGAAGAGCGGATTGAAATCGGGGTCGGCTACACGACGCGCGTCTACCGCCGCCGTTCGACTGATCTGGGCGGCAAGCTCGCGGTGGTGATCGCCGGCAGCGGACCGAACTGGCGCAACGGTGTGATCCTGTACCAGACCGAGGATCGCTGGATCGTCTCGATCGGCGGCTATTTCGGCGACCATGCGCCCGACGATGACCAGTCGTTCGCCGCCTATGCCGGCTCGCTGCCGGCATCCGATATCTACGACATCGTCGCCCATGCTGAACCGCTGAGCGAATTCGTCCGCTACCGCTATCCGGCCAACCTGCGGCGGCGCTACGAGTGGCTGACGCGCTTTCCGAAAGGGTATCTGGTGTTCGGCGATGCCCTGTGCAGCTTCAATCCGGTCTATGGCCAGGGCATGGCAGTGGCGGCGCAGGAGGCCGCGCTGCTGCGCGAATGCCTCGAGGCCGGCGCCGAGAATTTGGCACAGCGCTTCTTCGCGCGCGCCAGCATCGTGATCGATACGCCCTGGGATATCGCTGTCGGCAATGACCTCCGGCATCCGCAGGTGGAGGGGCCGCGCCCGCCGAAGGTGCGCTTCATCAACTGGTATATCGGCAAGCTGCACATGGCTGCGCGCCACGATTCGAAACTGGCGACCGCGTTCCTGCGCGTTGCCAACCTGGAGGCGCCGCCGTCGCTTCTGTTGCAGCCACAGGTCGTCATGCGCGTGATCGCAGGCAATCTCGGGTGTCGGAGCAGCGATGCTGCGCCGACACTGCGAAGGTCTGTCAAGTTCTACTCGCGCAAATCGTAGCGGTAGGATTTCGAGACGATCTTCCAGCCGTCGCTCAGCTTCATCGCCACCAGATAGTCGGTGAAATAGCGCGGCGGCAACTGGCAGCGGACCTTGATGAAGGCGGTCTGATCGTCGGAGCGGTCGATCGTGACGATGAAATCCTCGCGCGGCTTGCCTTCCGCCTTGGCCGACGGCCGCTTGCGCACGCGGTCGAGCCAGTCCGGTACCGTCAGCACCTGCAATTCGCCTTTCTCCAGCCAACGCAAATCGGCTGACGAATCGAACATTGCACCAAGCTTGTCGGCATCGCCTTCATACAGGCCATCGAAGTAGTTCTTGACCACGGCTTCCAAGGTCGATCGGTCGTGACTCACGGCAGCTCCTCCCGGCAAAAAGAAAATTGTTCGGGCGAATTAAGCCACGAACCCGTTCATTGCGCTATGGTGACTTCATCACAGGTGAGTGGAATTGGAAGTGACGGGTTCAGCAAAAACGAATGCTCGCATTCTGGCCGGAGAATGCTACTGCCGCGCGGTGGGATATACCGTGGCTGACGAGTTTGCCTACGCCATGAACTGTCATTGCTCGAACTGCCGGCGGACGACAGGGGCGGCGTTCAAGCCGTTCGCCGGCATCGCGCGCGACAAACTCAGCGTCATCAGGGGCGGGGACTCTCTCGAGATTTATGGCAACGAGGCGAACCACAACGCGCATTGCGGGCGATGCGGCTCGTTACTCTACTCAGTGGTGCGTGACGGCGCCTTCGTCCATGTCGCCATGGGCACGCTGGTCGACGATCCCTCGATCCGCCCGATGGCTCACGTCTTCACAGGCTCGAAGGCGCCCTGGTTTGCGATCACCGACGATCTGCCGCAATATGAGGAACACGTCGTGTCACGCTGAGCGCCCGCTCCGGGAATAGACGCGCAACGCCGGGGGTCAATATCCGGTCGGGGAACCCGGCTTGAAAACGTGATCCGCCGTGGGCGAACCGCCGGGGCGCTGGGCCGACTAACGAAGAGGCAGAAGTGCGATTCACGTCCGCGTGGATCGTGACGTAACTCACAAAGTCCGGCCGCCAGCTCTGATAGGCAGTCCGGTGTGGTAGAAAATGCGAGGCTCCGGAAGTGTCATGGTTAAATCTGGATCTTTAGGATTGTTTCGATGGATGCTGGCGGCGGCCGCATCCCTGTTGGTCTGCGGGCCGGCTCTTGCCGAAAAGCGCGTGGCGCTGGTGCTGGGCAACTCTGCCTACCAAAATGTCGCACCGCTCGCCAATCCGATTAACGATAGCACCAGGATCGCAGCGACGCTGAAGGAAGCCGGCTTCGATGTCGTCGATTCCCGCCGCGATCTCTCCGCCATCGACACAAGGCGCGCCCTGCGTGATTTTGCCGACCGCTCGCGCGATGCCGATATCGCGGTCGTCTACTACGCCGGCCACGGCATCGAGGTGGACGGCGGAAACTACCTGATTCCGGTGGACGCAAAGCTGGAGCGCGACACCGACGTCTATGACGAGGCGCTGTCGCTCGACCGCATCCTGGTCGCGATGGAGCCGGCCAAGAAATTGCGGCTGGTGATCCTCGATGCCTGCCGCGACAATCCGTTCTCCAGGACCATGAAGCGGACGGTGGCTTCGCGGGCGATCGGGCAGGGTCTCGCCAAGGTCGAGCCGACCAGCCCGAACGTCCTGATCGCCTATTCGGCCAAGGCCGGTTCCACCGCGGCCGACGGCGACGGCAAGAACAGCCCGTTCACGTCAGCTTTGTCCCAGCATTTGACGAAGCCGGGGCTGGATGTGCGCCGGGCCTTCGGTTTTGTCCGCGACGAGGTGCTCAAGACCACGGGCAACAAGCAGGAACCTTTTGTGTACGGCTCGCTCGGCGGTGAAGACGTGCCGCTGGTGCCGGCGCCGGCTCGCGCAGGCCGAAGCCCGCCGCGATTACGAACTGGCGCTGCAGATCGGCAACAAGAGCGCGCTCAACGCGTTCCTGGCGCAATATCCCGATGGCTTCTACGCCAGCCTTGCCAAGCTGCAGCTCGACAAGATCGCCGCCGAAGAAACCCGCGTGGTTGCGACCGAGAAGGCGCGGCTGGCCGAGCAGGAGCGGGCGCGTCTCGCCTCCGAGGGCGCCCAGAAGGCGCAGCAGGCAAAGGCCGATGCCGATGCGAAGGCCGCCGAGCAGGCGCGGGTCGCGGCTGAAAAGGCAAAATTGTTGGCGCAGGAACAGGCCGCTGCGGCTGAACAGAAGCGCTTCGCCGCCGAAAAGGCCGCCGCCGACAAGGTTGCAACCGAGAACGCTGCTGCCGATAAGGCAGCGAACGACAAGGCCGTGACGGTTGCCGCCCTCGATGCCGGACCGCCCCAGGCTGACGTCACCAAGTCGGTCCAGACCGAACTGCGCCGCGTCGGATGCCTCACCGGCTCAACCGACGGCAATTGGAACGCCGCCTCGCAGCGTTCGCTGACGCAGTTCAACCGTTACGCCGGCACCAAATTTGACACCAAGCTGGCCTCGACCGATGCGCTCGACACCATCAAGCTGAAGTCGGCGCGGGTCTGCCCGCTGGTCTGCGAGCACGGCTACAAGGCCGACGGCGAGCGCTGCACGAAAATCTCCTGTGCTGCGGGCTCGTTCCTCAACGACGACAACGAGTGCGAGAAGCGCCGCGAAAAGAAGCCGGTCGCCAAGCGTGACAGGCCGGAACCAAGGTATGCGCCGGCAGCCACGCGCGTTCCGGGCGAGCGAGTGGTCATCAGAGCGCCTCGCATGCAGGGTGGCATTCCTGCCGGTAATCCGAATGCGCCGGGGATGTCCGCTCAGGGCCGGCCGTTGACGGGCCAGGAGCGTGCAACTGGTTGCCACTCCTACGGGGCGATCATGTCGGGTGTATGCCCGTAGGCCACAGCCACGTGTAATCGGCTACAGCGGGCCCCGGCTAATCTCTGCCCAAGCGGCAGGGGTTCCGGGGCCTGATTTTTGCGGGACGCGAAAGTCTGCAGACAGTCAGATCGCGCTGGCCGCGATGTTGACCATCAAGGCAAGCAGCGCGGTATTGAACACGAACGAGATGATGCCGTGCACGGTCGCGGTGCGGCGGATGATCCTGTCGGTGATGCCGACGTCGGAAACCTGCGCGGTCATGCCGATCACGAACGAGAAGTAGACGAAATCCCAGTAATCCGGCTCGACATGCGTTTCGCCGCTCGGAAACTGCAGGCCGCCGGGATTTTTGCCGCGATAGAACTCGTGGGCGTAGTGCAGCGCGAACGAGGTGTGAACCAGCGTCCACGACAGCGCGATCGTCACGATGGCGAGGATCAGCCCGGCAGGGTTGCCCTTCGAGGCGCCGAGTTCGAACACGATGGCCGCGAGGCTCGCGAAGGCGCCGAGCGCGGTGAATAGCAGCATCACGAAACGCCCGTCGTCCTGCAGCACGGCATTGCGGCGGATATAGGCGACGCCGCTGCGCAGCATCATGATGTAGGCGAGCCCGAGGTAGAGCGCGGCAAACGCATCCCAGCCGATGACGAGGCGCGTCACCAGCCGCCGGGAATCAGGCACGAGCAGGAAAACAACGATGCCGACCGCGATCGCGATGAAGGTCCGCGGTCTCGAATAGACGACGCGGACCGGCAGCGGCCAGTTGCGGAAACGAACAAGGTGTTCCTCGAATTCCTTGTTCATCCGGCGCCTTTGATTTGGGTCAGTTCTTGCGCTCCGCGACGAAGCGTGCCGCCGCCCGCAGGACATCGCCCTTGGCGCCAAAAACTGAAAGCGCCGAATCCGCCCGCGCCAGCAGGTCGTTGACGCGTTGCTTGGCGCCGTCGACCCCGAGTTGGGTGACGAAAGTGGTCTTGCCGAGCGCGGCATCGGCGCCGGCCGGCTTGCCGAGCGCTGCGGCGTCGCCTTCGACGTCGAGCAGGTCGTCGGCGATCTGGAAGGCCTCGCCGAGCGCGCGGCCGTAATCGTCGAGCGCCTGGTATTCCTTCTCGGTGGACTGGCCGAGGATGGCGCCGGCGATGCAGCCATAGCGCAACAGCGCGCCGGTCTTCATCTGCTGCAGCCGCGCCACGTCGACCGGTTCGCGGTCGCCAAAGCGCCCTTCGCCGGCGAGATCGAGGATCTGGCCGCCGACCATGCCGCCGATGCCCGACGCCCGCGCCAGCGCGCGGGTCAGCAGCAGGCGGACATTGGCGTCCCTGTGGATCTCGTCGCGGGTGACGATGTCGAATGCCAGCGTCAGCAGCCCGTCGCCGGCGAGGATCGCGGTGGCGTCGTCGGTCTTCTTGTGCAGCGTGGGCCGGCCGCGGCGCAGGTCGCTGTTGTCCATCGCCGGCAGGTCGTCATGGATCAGGGAATAGCAATGGATACATTCCAGTGCGGCGCCGACCAGGAGGCCGGCCTCGCGCGGAACGCCGAACACGGCGGAACTTTCGACCACCAGAAAAGGGCGCAGCCGCTTTCCGCCGCCAAGGCTGGAATAGCGCATGGCGTCCATCAGCCGCTTCGGCCGGGCGATCTCGTCGGGCAACAGCGTGTCGGACAAAAGCTTCGCCAGCAGCGCTTCGGTATCCTCCGCGGTCTGGTCCAGGCGTTTGGAAAAGTCGGCAGTGGCGGTCGTCATCAAGAATAGCTCCAGATCGGATTTGGCCGGACAATCGTTGATGGCAACGGCTTCGTCAATTCCATGACCTCCGTCACAGCGCCCTAAAAGTGCTGGAAAACGCGCGGAATATCATGGAGATGTCACGCGCGTGGAGGTCTTATGGACCGGTCCCGGCCGGTCTGGGGCTCATCCGGAACACCCGATTTGCGCATTGTCAAAATTTTGCTGCTGTTGCTGCTGGCGGTGCTGTTGCTGCCCTATCTGGTGACGCCGTTCTATAGCGCCGGCCGACCGGTCTCGACCCTGATGGCCTGGCGCTGGCTCTCGGGCAAGCCGGTGTCGCGGCAATGGATCGATTTCAAGGCGATTTCGCCCTATCTGCCGCGTTCGGTGGTGGGATCGGAAGACGCCAAATTCTGCAGCCATCACGGGGTCGATTGGAACGCGCTGCAGGACGCGATCGAGGATGCCGAGGACGGCGAGCCGCAGCGCGGCGGTTCGACCATCACCCAGCAGGTCGCCAAGAACCTGTTCCTGTGGCCGGGCCGCAGCGTGATCCGCAAGGGCCTGGAACTACCGCTGGCGATGTGGATCGATCTGGTGCTGTCCAAGCAGCGGATCCTGGAGATCTACCTCAACATCGCCGAACTCGGCCCGTCCGGGCAGTTCGGGGCCGAGGCAGGATCGCAGTACGCGTTCGGCCGTTCGGCGGCCACGCTTTCGGCGCGCGAGGCGGCCCTGCTGGCAGCGATCCTGCCCAATCCGGTGAGGCGCAGCGCCCGCAATCCTGGCCCCGGCGTGCGGCGACTGGCCGGGACCTACATGGCGCGGGCCAATGCCGCGGCCCTGCAGCGGTGCTGGAACGAAAATCGTGCCTTTTGAGCCAATTTTCGGCCAATTTAACCGCAGGCTGCCCTAGCTTTACGTCAAGCCATCCTCTATAAGCGCGGCCTTATCGGCATCGCAGCCCGTGCGCGAACGCGTGTGGCGCGCCGTCCAAGCTTTGGACGATGCCTCCAACAACACCCCTAGAGGACCGTTATGGCCGTTCCCAGAAGAAAAACATCGCCCTCGCGGCGTGGCATGCGCCGCTCGGCGGACGCGCTCAAGAAGCCGACCTATGCCGAGGACAAGGATTCCGGCGAACTCCGCCGTCCGCACCACCTCGACCTGAAGACCGGCATGTACAAGGGCCGTCAGGTTCTCAAGGCGAAGAAGGAATCCTGACCGGACACGGGCCCAGGCGCCGCGGCGAGCGGCGTCTGCCCGAATTTGGCCAACGAGTGGGCCAACGGTTCCCGCGGTGAAGCAGTGTGATTCGCCCCGGAACATTCCGGTTTTCTAGCAAGGCGCGATACCCATGGTCGGTTTTCCGCTGCTCCTGATTCCGCTCGCGATCTACAACATCATCGTGTTCCTGATGCCCGGCGTATCGTTCACCGATCCGCTGGTGAAGCTGGCGTTGGTGTCCGGCGCGGAATGGACGGTGACGCTGAGCGACGTGCTGCTGACGCTCGCCATCCTGCTGCTGCTCGCCGAAGTCATCAAAGGCGCGCGCCCCGGCGCAAAATACCTCACCGACCATCTGCTCTCGCTGATCGTGTTTGGCGCGGCCGCGGCGGAATTCGTCATGTGGCCGAAGTTCGGCACGTCGACCTTTTTCCTGCTGACCGCGCTGGCGCTGGTAGACTTCCTGTCCGGCCTTGCCCTGCGCACGCGGCGCCGGGCTGTTGCCGTGGCGGCGCCGTCGCCGTCAAGAAAGGGTGCGGCAAAAGCCGAGGCGCCAGCACCCGAACCAGAACCCCAGGCGCCTCAAC
Source organism: Bradyrhizobium sp. (assembly GCA_036721875.1). Taxonomy (GTDB): domain Bacteria; phylum Pseudomonadota; class Alphaproteobacteria; order Rhizobiales; family Xanthobacteraceae; genus Bradyrhizobium. The sequence goes on from DAIMKE010000126.1 coordinate 8,056, forward strand.
CTGCGCCCGCGCCGGCCGCTCCACCGCCGGCAGCCGTTCCGCCTGCGGCAGCCGTTCCGCCGGCAGCTTCGGTCGCCGAATCCGTGTTGCTGGATCATCCCGCACCGAAGCCAGTCTCACCCGCCGTCAGCGCGCCCGATGTGGCCGCGGCAAAGGTTCCCCCGGCAGAGCCGCCGTCACCGGAAGTGCCCTCGCCGGGAATACAGCCGGGCAGCGGCCCGACACCCTCGCCGGACAAGCCGGATACGCCTCCGCGCTGAGCTAGATGGTCTGCCGGGTTCGGAAGCCGGTGCCGTAACCGGCGGCCTGGCTGGCGCCGTAGGCGGTTTGTGCGTCCGCCAGCGACGCCCGCCGCAGGCTGCGGGTCTGGGGGGCCTGGTCGGCGGTAGCAATCAATTGCGCGAGGAAGCTCGGGTCGGGCCGCGGCGTGGCCGGTTTCGGCGACCATGTCACGGACTGAGCGACGGGCACGAGTTCGACGCCGGCCGGTCCGTCAGCGTCGACGAACTCGCCATCCAGAATCTCTTCCGATCGATCGATACCCAGCATCGCACACCGTAACCGGCTGAAACTGTCACGTTTTGGGACGTTAAGCCCCACTGCGATCTGATCCTCGCAAGGCCTATGCCGTTCCCTTCCGTTTCGTTCCCGACCGGTTTGGGAAGTCCGCAAAACGTGGTTTCCGGATTATTTATGAACTTTGCCTAGCCTGCGATTCGAAACAGCCACTATCCTCAGGCAATCGGGAATCACCCGGTGTCCCGAATCGAGGCAACCGATGCCCGCTGTCCCGCAAGCCGCCAGCATTCTTGCCTCGCTTGGTCAGGCCGCCTTCGTCTGGGACGTGGCTGCCGACAGCATCGCCTGGAGCGACAATGCCGGCGCGGTCTTCACCGACATCCCTTTGGAAACGCTGGCAAGCGCCACGGAGTTCGCGAAGCTGATCGAGCCGACGCGATCGATCCGGTCGGATACGCTCGTCCAGTCGCCGCCGGCGCGCAGCGGCGAGGGGGTTAACTACCGGATCGAATACGGCGTAAGAAACTCGACCTCGGCGCCCGTGATCTGGATCGAGGAAACCGGCTGCTGGTTTGCGGGGCCGGACGGCAAGCCCGCGCTGGCGCACGGCGTCGTGCGCGTCAACAATGAGCGCCACGCCCGCGACGAACAATTGATGCGGCTGTCGCGGCACGACCCGCTCACCGGTGAACTCAACCGCACCTATTTGATCGCCGGGCTGGCGGAGAGCATTGAGGAGGCCGCGCGATCCCGCTCGTCCTGCGCGTTCATGCTGATCGGCGTCGATCATCTGTCGCGCATCAACGATGCGTTCGGCTTCGACGTCGCGGATGCCGTGATTGGCGAAATCGGAAAGCGCATCCGCGTCCGGCTGCGCGCCGGCGATGTGCTCGGGCGGTTCTCCGGCAATAAATTTGGCCTGATCCTGCGCAACTGCACCGTCGACGACATCAATGTCGCGGCCGAGCGGTTCCTGGCCGGCATTCGCGACGAAGTCGTTCCCACCAAATCCGGACCGGTCTCGGTGACGGCGTCGATCGGCGCGATCAGCATACCGCGTTACGCCCGCAGCGCCGACGAGGCCGTCAACCGCGCCCAGGAAACGCTCGATGCCGCGAAACGCCGCCGCGCCGGATCGTTCTCGCTGTGGCGTCCCAATGTCGAACGCGACGCCCAGCGGCGCGTCAATATCCGCGTCACCGACGAGATCGTCACGGCGCTGAACGAGCGCCGCATCGTCACGGCGTTCGAGCCTGTCGTCGAGGTCCGATCGCGGCAGCCGGCATTCTACGAATGCCTGGTGAGGATGGAGCAGGCGGACGGCCGGGCGCTGCTGGCGCCGGATATCGTTCCCGTCGCCGAACGGCTGGGCCTGATCCGACTGGTCGATCACCGCGTGCTCGAGCTTGCGGTTGCCGAACTCGCCGCCTCGCCGAACGTGCGGCTCAGCCTCAATATCTCGCCTGCCACCACGATGGACCCCGACTGGTGGACTTCGATCGAAACGCTGATGCAGGCGCATCCCGGCGTCGGGGAGCGGTTGATCGTCGAAATCACGGAAACGGTCGCGATCCGGGATATCGACGACATCAGGGGCTTCATCACGCGGCTGAAGAATTTCGGCAGCCGGATCGCGATCGACGATTTCGGCG
>DAIMKE010000127.1:0-10213 GCA_036721875.1 Bradyrhizobium sp.
GGCATTCCTTCTGAAAGTGCATCGCTGCGGCTCAGCCGCTTTCCCCGCGTTAGTGAGCCTCCGATCTGTGGTTCGACGACGGCCTTCGGCCGCAAGACCGCAGATGGATACTTCAAGTGGACAACTCCCGGTTTCATGCTGCTTTAGTGGCGTCGAAAACGCGTCTGCAGCAGCACTACCGATAAAGGAGACGCCGTCCGAACCACCTTCCGAAGGATCCACGAGCCAGCGGGGCAAGCGTTTTCGGGGCAACTGCGGAAAGCATCTCCGAGTTGTGGTCCGAACTGCACCCACCAGGGGCCAACCGGCGAGACATTGTTGCAAGGCGGCAGATCAAGCAGGAGCCTTCGGAGCTCTACAGTGACCAGTACGGGCTCGATCTTCGGAATTTGCAGCCAAGCCTTTGAAACGCCGCCATAAGCGCTGGAACCGTAACCAGCAGGTCGTCGCTTCTGTCGCTTGAAATGAGACTGGTTCGCTGGTTCGCTACCGGTATCAAAGAAAATCTTAGCGTCCCTTACGCCACTGTCTGGAGCAGCAATTTGAGATGGTTGCAGGTCCCCGCAACCAGACATCAAGCCCTTGAAAACACTTCGTTTTCGAGGGTTTTTTGCTGTCCGAATTAAAACCTGAAATGTCGTTCGTGGAAGCGTCGTGGAAGCGGCAGAAGGAAAGTCGCAGCGTAAAACCGGCGGGGTTGGCTGCGATGTAATGACTAAATTGTGATCGGGGCGCGCGCTTAAGCAGAGGTAAATCGCACCGACAGTTCGAATCTCTCTCGCTCCGCCAGCTGCGCCGTAGCCGCCTGTTCTCTGTGCGAAGATGCTGGCAATTGAGCGCAGTATTAGCAACGATTTCTGATTTGGGTTCCGGACTTCTAATCGGCAGAGGTCGTCCATTTTTCTCTGAATGGCTCAATTCCCTCCAGAGCTCTGGACTTCGCGGATTCGGTACGGTTCTCGAAATTCGAATGTTTGAGCGGCTTATGAATTCTGATAAAATGGGGTTCTGCAAATCCTCTCGCGCAGGCAAGAGCATCCGCTTTTGAAATTGCCATATCGAGGTTCGATTCCTGCCGCCCCAGCCAGGCAGTCCTACGTTTAGAGAATTCCTTTTCTTGACGAGAAAGACCCCCAAATTCGGGCTTTTATCATTCTCGAAAGTCTGTGGATACCCTCCCTCGACCTGAGACATCGATCGCGTCGGGCGCCCCTGCGGGGCTTCAAGAGAGCCGTGGCGCGCTTCACGCAGGAAGTCGTTTGAGGCTTCGACCCCATGCAGGGTTTTGCAAATTAGGAACGGCGGCTTCCTCTTGGACATGCTAGATTGATGTTCTACACCCTTAAGTCGCGAGAACGTTTACAGCATTGAACGAAAATGCGCATTCTCAAGTGCCTGGGGACTATATGACTCAATTGAATATTGCCATCAGCAACTGCAACAGCGTGGACCGTGCCGAAGTAGTTCTCACGAAAGGCACGCTCAATATTAAATATGGCCCGAATGGCTTGGGCAAAAGCACATTAGCTAAGGCAATCGTCAGCAAGATCAGAGGGGATGGTAGCCTTCAAGACCTTATACCATTCAAGCACCGTGGCAATGCGGAGGCGGCACCTCCAGAAGTTGAAGGCATCGACGACTTGGCGTCGGCCTTGGTCTTTGATGACGACTACGTTCAGCAGTTCGTGTTCCAAAAAGACGAAGTGCTCAAAAATAGCTTCGACATCTTCATAAAGACACCGGAATACTTCGCCGCGATGGATGCTATCGACTCGCTGCTATCAGGGGTTAAGCAGGCGCTGACGAACAACGTAGAGATCGAGCAGACCATCACCGATCTGAAGGAACTGCGCGATGCTTTTGGTAAGTCCAAACCGGGCAGTATTCCAAAAAGCAGCAAGATTCACAAAGCGTTCGGCACTGGCAACAAGATCGAAAACATTCCAGTGGCCCTTAAACCGTTCGAGACATTCATCAAGAGCAACGAGCCATCCAAGTGGATCGCTTGGCAGATCAAGGGCAACGACTTCTTGAAGCTGGGCGACACCTGCCCCTATTGCTCCACCGCGCTAGCAGGCGAGGGCCAGAAAGACACTGCTCTCGCTGTAGAGAAAGAGTACGATGCTACGGCGGTCGGCCATCTAAATACTCTGAAGGGGGTTATCGAGAGGCTCGGCAAATACTTCAGCGAGAAGTGCCGTGAAAACCTAGAGAAGGTCACGAAAACCAGGCTCGAGCTGACAGCCCAGGAACTCAGCTTCTTAACCGGACTAAAAGCTGAAATAGACGGGTTGATCACTCAACTGGAAGGCCTGCGGGCTATTTCGTTCTTCTCATTGAGGGACGTTGAGCAAATCAGCGCACGGATCACACCACTGAAGATCGACCTGGCGCTGATGGACAAGATGGACTCCGAGGACACAAGGAGCATCACGGACCCCGTTAATGCGCAGCTGGGAAGCCTCTTGTCGAAAGTTGGCGAATTGACCGGACAGGTCAAAAAGCACAAAAGCAAAATTAAGAAGAATATTGAGTCTAATCAGGCCAGCATCAACGCGTTCCTGAAGTCCGCAGGATATAAATACACGGTGGAGATCGTGCCGGAGGCCGAATCCTACAAAATGAAACTGGTGCACCGTGATTTGGTTGGGCACCTCGAGACCGCCTCAAAACACTTGAGTTACGGTGAGAAGAACGCCTTCGCTCTGGTTCTTTTCATGTACCAGGTATTCAGTGAGAATCCGGACCTAGTGGTCCTAGATGACCCCATATCCTCATTCGACAAGAACAAAAAGTTCGCCATTCTTCACGAGCTGTTCAAAGGCAAAGCCAGTCTCAATGGGCGGACGACCTTGATGCTCACGCACGACATCGAGCCTGCCATTGATGTCATAAAGAGCACCAAAGATATTTTCCAAGCATCCAAGCCTTCGGCATCGTTTCTGTCGTCGCGGGGCGGTGTGGTGAGGGAAGTCCCCATTTCGAAGGAGGACATCCAAACGTTCGGGAAGGTCTGTAAAGCGAACATCGCCGCCCTGCAGGACCCAATTCTCGCAGCCATTTATTTGCGGCGCGATTACGAGCTGCGGGATGATGTCGGGCTGGAATACAATCTTCTGGCTAGCCTGTTCAAGGGGCGAGCAGTGCCGACGCTGCAATCAAGAACCGAGAACCGGGACATGACGCCCCAGGAAAAGGGAGCAGCAGAAGCGAGCATCCGAGAAGAGCACCTTCCCGGGTTTTCCTACGACGCACTTGTTGCGGAGGTGAACGATGTGAACTGCATCCGTGCAAAATTTTTGGCTACAGACGTTGGTTATGAGAAAATCCAGCTATTTCGGGTTTTCAATATCGATCACGACGACGACGTGATCCGGAAGTTTATCAACGAATCTTATCACATCGAGAATGAGTATGTGATGCAGCTCAATCCGCACAAGTTCGAGAGCATTCCTGAGTACGTCATCGAAGAGTGCCTACGACTGTTGCCCGTGGATAATTAGTGATCACGTCGATGGCGTTGCAGGGGCACAACGTCAGAGTGGTTGGTGGTAAGGACAGAGGAGCCGGGTAGATTGACGTAGAGGTATTTGGCTCGCTTTTGCGAGATCATCCATTCGGCGTCCGCCGCCAACCGTATACCCACTTGGTACGTGGTTTGATTGCGCTGATCCGAACGAGCAACCAGTATTTGATGTGACCCGCAAAGTGCTTCGGGGGAGGGTCGTGATGGGGAACGAGTAGCGGTTTGGATAGAGCGAATGACGGGCTAGCGCCGTCAAGCTTTCAAACTTGCACGCGACACCGCCTGATCGTTCGCACTGTTTATCAGGCGGGTAAAGTATTAGCCGCGCGGAGCGGTGTGCTCTGCCTGCTTGTTTTTGATCTGCTGGCGCGCTCGGTTCGATTCGAACTACAGACCCTCGGAATCGATCCGATCCTAGGACGATGGCAAGCATTCCAAAACATTCGATTGGCGAATGTCCGCTGTTGAAGGGAAGATTACGGCGGTTGGCGATACAATCTGGTAAACTCATTGAGCTCTGCCGAATTCAAGTCGGAGATCGCCCAATACGAAATCCCTTCGTCATTCCACCTAACGATGTTGAAGCCGTTTACCGAGATCGTGGTGGGCGTAGCGCCAGCTTCTGGGACGGCTGTCACGCTAATCAGGTGGCTACGTCTGTTATATACCAACGTTGGCACGGCGACCTTAGCCAGCACATCGACGCGCCCCCCAGCCAAGGTATAGCCCGCCGCTGAAAGATCCTTAACCCGAGGGGATTGTGCAACCTTCCCATTGAACCAGGGTTTGACAGTGTGCCTATCGGATGAAGCTACATCGGTCGGTTGTTGGGCAACAAGTGATCTGAGGTGACCATCGACGAGTTCACTCGTCAAAGCACTAGATGCTGGCGTTCGTATCGCGAACCATGTCGAGGTGCTGGAAAGCGCAATGGCCGCTACCAACGATGCTGCCATCAATGTCCAAGTCGGACGCCGATGGCCTATGCTTTCGTTACCCACAAAGGTATCGATCCTTGACTTAAGGTGCGGCGGCAGCTGTTCACGAGGAAATTTGCTACGCACTACTGTTCGAAGTGCGTATATATCCGCAGCCTGGTCCGCAAGAATTGGCTCGGCCTCAATCCTTCGCTCAATGGCGATCGCGCTGGCAACATCGAGCTCTCCATCCAAGTAGGCGTGGACAAGTAAATCCGCGCCATCCTGATCTCTCCTGCTCATTGGTACCATTACGAAGGGCCTTTAAGGGCGAGGATGAGCCGTTGCCGTGCGCGCGCTAGCCTCGACATGACAGTACCAACCGGAACGCCGGTTACCTCAGCGATCTCATGATATCCTAACCCCTGAATATCCCGCAGCACCAGTGTTTCTCGAAATTCCAGCGGTAGTCCTGTGATCAGTGCATCGAGGTGCTTCGCATCAGCGCGATCGATCAATTCGGTTTCCGGGTTGCTCGTCGGCGTGCCTTGCGCCCCTCCTTGCTCGACACGGACAAGGTCCCTTTCGGTAAGATCCTCCAAACCCACCAGAGTTATTCGGTTCTTTTCCTTGAGCCAAGTATAGGCCGTGTTACGGACTATGGCCAACAGCCACGCACGGGCATTCGTACCGGATTGCTGCTCGATAGCTCCGAAGGCTCGAATGCATGCCTCCTGCAATACGTCATCGGCGTCTGCTCTATCGCGCGTCAGCCATCGGGCGAGCGTGTACGCGTCCGAGAGATGAGGCTGGACTAAGGCAGCAAACCTCGAGCTCTTCCCGTCTCTACCCAAAGTCGCACTTTTTCAGTTGACTCGGAAATGGGTCGAAAAATTCCCGGCTTCGCCAAAAATAAAAGTTATCGCTGCCGGGAATTTTTAGCAACCCCGACCAGTCACCCTAACAAGCAGCTCAACCTCGCAAGTTCATACCGACGGTTCCTGATCAACGATTGCCCGGCCCAAATAGGATTGAAGCCAAAATTAATAGGCGCCCCGAGTGCGGAGTGCCCATTTCAGGACGGAGAGAGCAGATGTCTAGTATCGGCTATAGGAGCGCTGACGGGGCACGGCCCGCTAAATCCAGAGATCGTGTGATAATCGCTTCGTATTCAGTCATCGCCATCGGAACACTTCTCGTCCTCTATGTCATCTACGGTTCGGCGGGAGAATATACTGCCCACTTCGAACTTGCGACGGTCTCTCCCTAAATCCCGGCTACTGACCCTGGAGCTCGCGCAGACGAACTCGTCATCCATACGAAAAAAAGGGGGGAGGAATGTCCCAGCCGACAAAGCGTTTTGTGGTGAAATCCACGACGTGCGCCCTTTGCGCAATTGCGATATTGACCTTTGCATTGACGGAAACCGCGCAGCGCCGAAGCGCTGACACGGTTGTACCGCAGCGCTCGGCCCTCGCTGCCGCGGCTTCGCAATCTGCGCATAAGAATGCGATCTCCATAAGGGCGGTTGGCGGGAGGCCCTTCGCCTTCGGTTACCTTGAGTTTGACTGGGACCCAAACGCGCCGGGTGGTTTGCCTGGATTTGACACGTGGCCCGGCTGAAACAGAGCATTGGAATTAGATTATGGATACGAGCCTTGCGGGTCTGTCCTTCGCTGCTCTTATGGCCGCGCAACTCCTTGCGGTGATCGCCGTGCGTAAAATGCTGCTTGGCGATGATCATTCATCAACAGAGGGTTTGGTTCGCAAACCTCGACGGCCTGATCTCCCTTCCATCCTCGTTCCGCCAAATGGCGGTAGCGGCACTCAGACTCGAACCGCAGGGCAATTCTGCTTCGCGGCCGTGCTGATAGGGGCCGCCATCGGCATCGTACTGGGGCCGCCGCACCAGAGTTCGACCGCGTCCTCTTATCTGAGAAGCTGCAAGAACACGAATGACTGTCCGCGGCTTGACCAAACACGTGCAATCGTACTCTCGGCCAAGGCCGAGAGCGACGGAAAGCACTAAGCTTGTGACGCAGTTCACATGAAGACACGTCAGTGCCTATTACTGTCTTGAGCGCGAGGTATCCCATGATGAAGCGACATTTTCCGAGCAACCTGAGTCCCGACGATCTCCGTGCGTACCGCCGGTGGACGCGCGGATTGTACCTGTCTTATTTCGCCGTGGTCGGCGTCGCGCTTGGCCTGACATTCGTCAATAGACAAGCAGGGGACATGGTGGCCTCGAGGGACGCTCAGTTCGCGCTCAGTAAGCAAAGTATTGCCAATAGCAACGTTTCGAACCGGCACGCTGCAAATCGGTAACTTGTGCTCTCCGACTCGCGGAAGATGTGCTGGCTGCAAAGAAGTTGAGCAAAGGATTTTCTATGGTTCGGTTAGTTCTTTTCGCTCTTCTCTCGGCTTCACACCTTATACCCGCTCATGCCGAGCAATCTGCCGTTCAGTTCTGCTGGTGCCTGGGAAAGTACGACAACACTGTCTACTTTGCTGAAGTTGAGAATCGCGAGGATCGGCAGACAAGCTTCAAAGAGTTGATCGAAATTTCAGGTATCGATCACTACGTTGTTGAATGTCGTATTTCAGATCCGGCATCGCATCGTCTGCTGCGCCAGCAAATATTGAGAAATTGGCTAGAGTCTGAACTCGAAACCGTGAACACGACGTTCCTATCAGATCTCGATTACTAACGCGGCGAATTGAGCGCGCTCACGGTTCGATCTTCCAACTGACATCCGAGGGCGTCAGCAAGCCGCGAAAAAAGGAAAGGATCGGTCAACATCCTTAGCGTGTCGCATTGTGCCGACTTCAAATGCTGTGCCGAAGGCTGAGGCAAGCACCACAGTCTAAGTCTTGACGACTGCTGCTCATGCATCTTATGGGGTCAAAAGCAGACGTTCAAGGGAAGTCCGGTATCGGCAAAAGGGACCTGAGACATTCGATAGATGGATGAACAAAATCGTCGCTCTTGAGGGTTGAAGATTCGTTTGATGAAATGGCTATTGCGGGATACGCAACGTGGTGCGCTGACCATTCCAAGCCGCCGGCAGAGGCTTGAGCAGTTCATCGAGTTGGAGCGTACTGGGTTGGCGCCCAGCCAGGATCGCCTCGATGATGTCTGGCGCGATCAGGGTCAGCGTCAGGATACGGCTCAGGTAGGAATCGTTGACCTTCTCCGCTTTGGCCAGTTCTGCGGCGCAGGCGTACTTGCCGCTCTCGATCATTTGGCGCCAGCGGTGGGCGCGGACCACTGCCTTGACTAGCGCGCTGTCCACGCGCGGGGCAGGCGACCAGGGTGCCGCCCCTGCGGGCGACAGGATCTGTTTGCGGCCGCCCCGCTGAAGAAAACTTACGGAAATGCTGACCAGCGCCGTGCGCCCATCTTGGCTGATTAAAGCTTTGCTTGCTTGAGAGTTGGTCATCAAGCGGCATCCTGCTGGGTGATCGAATCGACGGCCAGTTCGCCGATCAGCGATGTCACGCCAGCGATCCGGAGCTTGATATCAACGCGGTCCGTCTGGACATCAACCCGTTCGACAAGGAGTTCAATGATGCGGGACTGTTCCGCCGGGAAGAGTTCATTCCAGAGCGGTTCGAATGCCAGCAGCGAGTTGCGGACGTCCGGCTCGGTCGAACCCTTGATGGACTTGCGAGCGCTGCGCCACGTCTGAACGATGATTTCGGGGGAAAGAAGGAGAAGGCGAACTTGGTCGATTACGATCTTCTCGATCTCGGCGGCGGGGACGCGGGCAACGGGACATTCGCCGGCGCCCACGTGCCGCACTTGTTACGCGCGTTTTCCGCGATGAGTTGCCGTGCCAACGTGGTGGCCGAACCAATCTTGAGGAAGCGCTGAAAGATCGACCGAACGAGCTTGGCATCGACCTCGTTGACGATCAGCTTCCGGTCTTTGACCTCGTAGCCAAGCGGAGCCCAACCGCCCATCCACATACCCCGCTTACGGGATGCCGCGAACTTGTCTCGAATCCGCTCGCCGATCACCTCGCGCTCGAATTGGGCGAATGATAGCAGAATGTTCAGCGTGAGCCGGCCCATCGACGTTGTCGTATTGAAGGACTGCGTCACTGAAACAAACGTGACCTTATGCTGATCGAATATTTCGACCAGCCGGGAGAAATCCATCGGCGAGCGTGAAAGCCGGTCGATCTTGTAGACCACCACGATATCGACCTTGCCGGCCTCGATGTCGGTGAGCAATCGCTTCAGAGCGGGGCGATCGAGGGTGCCGCCAGAGAATCCGCCATCGTCATACCGGTCAGTCACGAGAAGCCAACCCTCAGCGCGTTGGCTTGCCGTGTAGGCCTCACAGGCCTCCCGTTGGGCATCCAGGGAATTGAACTCCATTTAGAGCCCCTCTTCGGTGGATTTGCAGGTGTAGACCGCGCACCGGAGCTTTTGCAGCGGGGAGGGCTTGTCAGGCTGCTTTCTGGTCATGGGGTACCGCGGTGGTTCTTCAGCCCAAAGACACAGTTGGCTTTGCGACCTCAGAGGAGGACGCTCGGCTGCAAGTTCAAAAACTAGCGGAAAACTTTAATAAGCACCGTCGCCTTGAACTTAACGCGCCGCGCACCAAGGGCGTGGTCCAGAATTTAGAGAAGTTGCAGCGGGTCGAGCTTGGCATGACCGAGCAGGACCTGGATCACCCTGAAAAATCCTCATGGGTTAAGCTCTCGGCGCACTACGATGATTTTGCCGGACGGACGACACGACAGGCAACAGATGTTGCGTTAAATGCTGTTAGTGCCGGCCCAAGTACCAAATTGCTGGATGTTGCCACGGGCCCGGGATACATAGCCGCCGAGGCCACGCGGCGTGGCGCCGATGCCATCGGCATCGACTTCTCGACCGAGATGATTGCCGATGCCCGCAAGCGATTTCCAGACCTCAAATTCCAGCTTGGGGACGCCGAAAATCTCGACTTCAGTGAGGCAAGCTTTGATGCCGTGGTCTGTGCCTTCGGGCTTCTTCACCTTCCGCGGTCAGGTAAAGCCATAGCGGAAGCATACCGTGTACTACGTCCAGGCGGGCACTACTCTTTCACGGTCTGGAGCAATGGCCCAAAGGTCAGGCTGTTCGATATCATCGGCCAAGCCGTGCAAAAATTCGCCGACCCGTCCATCTCGATGCCGCCAGGGCCTTCCCAGTTCATGCTGAGCGATCCTTGGGTCTGTTCGGCGCTGATGGATGCGGCCACATTTACTGATGTAAGCGTTAGCGAGATACCTTCTGTATTCGAAGCGAAGTCGCCGCAGGAGGTAGTCGAATTCATGCGCAAATGCACAGTTCGGGCGGCCAACCTCTACAATCGGCAAACGCCTGCGCGTCAGCTGGAAATAGACAAGGCCCTGACTGGTGCTGGTGCGGCCGCTATGGCCGCCGGTGCCGGCCGAATTCCCTGTCCGGCGTTGTTGGTCACCGGCATGAAGCCCCTTTAGGCTCAGAAGGTCCGCCGGGGGCACCTTTAAGACATGCCGACGCACGGTAACGATGTCTGTTTTGAAGGGTAGACCGGAGGTCATCAATACGCGGCCAAACCGACGCGAATGACCCGGAGCAGAAATGGCCCGACAACTATGATCGTGGCGGGAAGCCGAACACTGTGATTTGATGACCATAGAACCGACTGCTGCGTTTCGCGCGCAAGGAGACCACCATGATCGAGAAGGACGCTGGCGTCGCTCATGCGGACTGGTCTGAATCCGCAATGACTTTCAACGAAGTGTTGAGC
>DAIMKE010000128.1:0-10208 GCA_036721875.1 Bradyrhizobium sp.
CCCATGAGAGCTCGACCAGATCCAGCGTCCAGAGCCATTCGATGGTGGTTTGCGGCTGAATGTCGTCGACGATCATCTGGCGGAGGACCTCATAATCGCGAAGGCTCTCACCGGGAAGCAGGAAGGACGGCTCGGTGAAAGGTTTCAGTTCAGCGGGAGCTTCAAGAGGTGCGCACGGCGTACCAGCGCCTTGGTGAGTTTCGTTTGTCACCTCGATTTCCAAACCTAGCTTTCTCGATGCGCCAAATCAGCCGGGTGGCTGCCTCCGCCCCCTGTCTCGTGCAGAACCTTGCGCACAAGCGATGGATCCGAATCAAGCAGAGTGGTTTGCCAGAGATCCCTTGCCACTTCGGTCGGCGAAATCTGAAGATTGGCCCACCATGCGACCTCGTTGCCATGACGATGCAAATCCAGATGATGATCTCGGCACAAAGGTACAGTGAATTCGTCGCTGACCTTGCGTCCGAGCGCTCGCGGTTGGGCAAATTTTAGGTGATGCGCATCGCAAGGCGAACGTCGGCAGACAAGACAAGGCTGCGCTCCGACGAAAGCGAGATGAGACTTGTTCCGGCGTCGCACCTCCTTTCGGATCGGCGAGACCATCACCGTCGCCGACGGCTGTTGTTCTGCGACAGCCGGCCCGTTGCCAGGTGCGGCTTCCTTTTCTGGCAATCCCCGTTCAGCCAATAGCCCCGCGACTTCCGGCCGATCCCGGAGATTGTCGCTCGGTGCCTCCAGCAGGGTCTGATACGCGGCCTCTACGGCGCGTGCATCGTCTGCCGTCAGCGTATTTTTCGCTGCGATCCGACGATGCGCCCATAACGCCAGATCGTCACCGTCCTTAAGGTCGTTGATTTCCTTGATGAGCTGATCGCGTAGCGCAGCGGAAGGCTCGGCGTCGAGTACAGGCTTGGGCTCACCTGGCCTGTGTATCGTACCGTTTTGCGACCCTTGATTGGTCGGCCGGTGAGCTTTGACGGTAGCTTTCATCGTTGGCGAGGGTTCGGGCAGACGATCGGGGGCATCAAGATCATCTTCCCCGGCAATGCCAACCAGTGCGAACAGCGCATAGCGCCTGGCGTAGGTCAGAGCCGCTCCCATCCGATGGGGCGCCGCAGTTTCGCTGATGGGGCAAACCGGCCAATCCGATGAGATCCATTCTCCGGAGGCATGCGCCAGAAGCGTCGTGAGCCTGATTTGGCCGCTGGCCTGGTCGATCGCCGTCGTCTGCACGGTCGCGATCTCGTGCTGGCCGAGGCTTTTTCGGACGATGTCGAGGCCACTGGCCAGCGATGCATAGCGGAAGGTGCGGTCGCCCTCGCGCGGGAAGGGGGATTGAATGGTCGCAATCAGTGACTTCTCGGGGTTGCGGAGTTCGCCCTGGGCCTTAGCCAAGGCTGCGGCGATGGCGCCGATCGATGGGCTACAGCGGTGCATGCACGGTCACCTCATCCATGACATCAAAGCTGACGGCTCCGGATTTTGATCGCTTTGCGCGCAACCCGTGGCCGGCGGCCTCCCTGGCGTCTTCCGGCACCAGCTTCTTGAGGTCGGCCTTGGCGGCCTCGTGCTCCTGAAAGGCCGGCCGCGTCCGGCGGAAGGTCGCCGCTAACTCCGCCCAGGAGTTCGAAGCGCTCATATCGACGATGCGCACCGCCTGCAGCCGCGGCCGGGGCGGCTCGACCCCGAACAGCCTCGGTTCCTCGCCGCTCATCACGCAGCGCCAGAACTTCTTTTCGGCGGTGAGCAGGAGGTGCTGGTACAGCGGATCAGTGTTGACCACAATGTTGACCCACTTGCCGCCGCCGGTGATGATCGACAGGACGGCGGACCGGGCGTTCGCCACCCAAATATTATGTTGCAACTGGGCCATGTGCTTCTCGGCGGCAGCTTCTTCCGAGAATGTCCATGGCAGCATGAACTTCGCCTCGAACACCGCGCCACCGGGATCGACCAGGCCATCCAACGTTGCGGCCATCCATTTGTGGACGGGATGATGCAGCCGTCGCTGCACGTGCGTGACAACATTGCCGGTGTGACGTTCGAACCAGCCCCGGTTGAGGTTCTCGGTCGCGGTGCCTAGTTGGACCGTCAGGACGTCGGACAGGTCTTCGGGTTCGGCCACGCCCCGCTTTTCCCGCCAAAGCTGCACCAAGGCGGCTTCGTCGTTACCCATGATGACCCGCGCGTCGGATCCCCCAATGAATGAGCGCCGATCCCCAGGATTCAATCCCTTCAACATTCGCAACTCCTTCGCCTCGTGGTAGCATTCTTGTGCTTATTGCACATGTGACAATAGCACAATAGGAAGCCTGTGACAAGTGCACAAGTAAGAATGGCGAGGGCCGCGCTCAATTGGACGGTTAGGGACTTGGCGGAGGCCACAGGTCTCCACCGCAACACAATTTCCAACCTAGAAGTGGGTCGTTATGCGGGCGACCCCGAAACGCTTGCACTAATCCGAACCGTATTTGTTCGGGCAGGCGTCGAATTCATCGACGATAATGGCGGGGGGGCGGGCGTGCGCTTGCGGAAGCCCAGCGAGAAGGGACCAAAGATCAGGTAACGCCTCGTCGGGAAACTAAATTCTAGCGGTCTGACCTGCGCGGTCCTGCAGTAATCGATCGAAGTTTACGCGTGACATTCCGCGTTAGCGGTTCTTGTCTGAGTTGCGACACAGGGCGACGGCCCTTGAAAATACTGAGTGGGCCGGTTCCGCTCAATCTCGTGACTTCTGCTACTTCGGTTATCGCATCACTTCTTGTTCGCGGTTTTTATGGAAGCAAGTTCGTGGAAGGCGCGGTTGCGGCGGCTCGCTGCCCGCTTTTCGTAACGATTGATTTTGGTAAGGTCTCGGAGGATGTGCCGGACGGCATTCACGAATGACTGCTCTCCTTCTTCCTCTTCAATAAGCAATGGCCCCGAAGAGTCGAGCAACTTGGGCGGGGCTCGGTTTCCCCCTTGCGTCTGCACCAGAGCGCGCTCGATCATTGCGGTCTTCACCTTCCTGACCCGCTCCAGGTCGGCTTGAGCATCCGCAGCTGTTTCCGCCAATCCAAGAAACCTGGCGTCCGAAGCGTCTCCTGCGAATAGCTGCGACAGTTCTTCAATCTGCTTCTGCGATCCAGCGTTGCGCACGGGCAAGGAGAGACCATGCGTGTAAGCGTTCTTGCTGGATCGCTTCTTTCCCAAAGCCGTTGTCGGTCCTGTGCTCTTCTTTGCGTTGCGCCGGTTGGCCGAAATTTGCCGTTCGCTTGCCATGTTCAATCCTCCTCAGCTTGATCTGCGGCCAGCACTCGGTCGGCTTTCTGCCGCAACTGGCCAGCCGAACTCTTGCGATACTTCGCAAGCGCGCGATAGGCCCTATCCCGGCCCTCCTGTGCAGATTTCACCATTCGATTGGCATAAGCGATGTTGTCGGCTTCCAGCACGAGGGCCTTCCCGTCGATTATGGATTCGTCATACCCGGCCTCTTCCAGTTGGGATGCAACTCGGCGATTGCTCTGCGGGTCAAGCAACCACCCGTACGAAAGGCTTTGTGCTGACATCAAGCTTTTGTTGCTCATACGTCCCGTGGAGGGCGGAAGAAGGATTTCATGTAAAGTCAGCGCTACAGCTCGTCTTAACGCACCGTTGTGAATTCCGGTTCCGGCGCGCTGATAGCGCTCCATTTCCCAAGTGTATTGCACTATTTCATCGACGAAACGACGTTCGATGGCATCAGTCGGATTTAGACCCTCGACGAAATCGGCTTTTAACTTGTCGTAGTCGGATTTCGACTCAGTCCGCAATATCTTGAATGTCATGCGTTGCTCCCTACTCGGTTGGGCCACGACGCGTGTCGTGACCGGGCGGGCCCGTCCGGATGGGCGGACCAAAATCTAGTGGGGGCGAGCTCCCTATACTCAGAGAGAGCTTAATATTGATTTAAATTACGCCTATTCGCCGGGGTGATCTCGTCGGCAGCATCCCTCCACTAATGTGAACGTGCACGGAAGATAGCTTTTCGAGATTTGATATTGACGACGAGGAGCACTTTCATGCCCTGCGCGTTTGTGGCTTGCATCGCTCTGGCCCTTTAACCGACGTGCTTCGGCCGGAACACGTTGAACCATGCAGCCGCTGGAGCCGACTCTGCCGCGTACGAAAGTAAGGAAGCTCGAGTTTTGCTGCAGAGATCGCAGTTCTATCTGACCAAGAGCCTCGGCAGGATCGCAAAGCGATGCTTGACCTGATTTCAGGCGCTTTCGATATGGGAACAATCTGGCGTACCGATGGGTTGGTACGCCGCGCAATCTGATTTCGTCGATGGAAAGTCATCTAGTGGCTTGGTCGCGAGAGTTTCTCGACCCGATAACGCTCGAAAACGGACGAAAACGCACTACCTTGCGCGAAGCGGCCAGCTACGGGCGTGCGCCAGAAATAGGCCGCTTGCCTTACTCGCTGCTTGCAATGGAAGCACTTTGGCAAGTGGCACTGGAGAATACTGCTCATTCGCAGCACCTGTGGTAATAAGCCAAAGCCAAAAGTCGCCGGCAGGAAATTAGGTCGCAGATAAGGAAAGGAAATGAAGGGATTTGGTATTGCACTAGCCCTTATCCTTGCTGCCTATCTGGCGGATGCAAAATTTTCTAATGGCAAGTATGCCGATGCAGTAGCTCGCATGGCCGTCCAAATGAGGCACTCATTTGGGATATGAGCGGGACGAGCAAGCGGCTCCATCGGACGACAAGCGCCATTTCGCGTGGGCTCGAATTGAAATGGTCGGCCCGCCGACAAACTTCGAGCACAGCGAGTCGGGAGTGATGCTATCAAGCGAAGCACCGCTGTTAATCGCAACTCACTCAAGGCTTAAGTTTGTATAGCAAGCGCAGCCGCCGTTGCACTTCAGAAAGTCGCCGCTTGTCATCGGCCGAGAGAAACCTTTGTCCGCCGTTGGCAACAACGATCCGCCATCCGTACTTGTTATCAGGGACCACGGCCAGGGACGTGCGGGCGCGTCGGCTCCCAGGATCCTCAAATTGCTCAAGAATGAGCCAGCTCAAGTCGACGCTCGAAATGCCCTTCTTAGCCATTCGGCCGATTTCCCGCTTCAAAGAAGGCTAGCACCCGCAGCGACTCCCTCCAAAGTGGAATTCATCCTTTGGGCTTTCGCTTTCAGGCCAGCCTCACAATCGGGCGTTGGCCAGCCATTATTTCAATGCGACCAGAAGAGGCCAAAACAAAGCGTGCACAGCCTGGATTGCGACATAGTCAAGCCATGCCATCAGAGACAATCGCGGCCACACTGCTATTCCGGCAAGAAACACATATGACCAATAACCAACGAGGTAAGTCCACATTGCTATGGCGCCGGGGAAGCTCGTAGGCATAAGCGTGGTGACCCGCTTGGGTTTGGTGAATTACGAGATTCCCGATCGCGCTAAAAATCCGCGGAAGCCGAACCAACTACCTCGCTTTGCCTTTGTATCTGCCTGCAATACGCCCAGACCAGCCTGTTGGAGTTCGAGCACGCTGCGCTTTCCGGTTTGCGCGCAACGAATGATTTCGTTCCCTATGCGCTTTCGGAGGTCGGCGCTGTCTCTTTCGGGTGGAATTGTTTTGCAAACGTAGTCCAGGGCAGCCGTCATGTTTGCAATGGTGTTCTGATCAAATTCAGTGATCATATTCGTGTCCGGGCTAAAATTTGATCCGCGGTTTTCGATCAAAAGAAAGAATGTCATTGAACCTGACAGAGCTATACCGGCGCCCTTCCGAGTCGGTGATGTGCACATCCCATCCGGACTTCGTGAGGCCGTTCGCTCTGGCTACCGTCAGCGTCGGGCTGGTGAGTTGGGTTTCAACCCAGTCACCATCCTTTGACGCGTGGATCGTGAATATCTCCATTCCTCAACCGGCATGGGCAAATAAAATAGCTGCAGATAATCGCGCTCTGCAGCCAGCTGGGAAATTAGTAGTTGGTGATGAAAAGATCGATCCGTCTGATCCAGCACTATGACTTTGGACCGGCTGCTTGGTTTTGTAGAGCAGAAAAAATCTGGAAGGCCAAACAACTCGATCGGTATTGCCATCGCGCGACAGGCATCAATCGGAACACCTCCGTCACACGGATAACTAGATACGAAAACGCAGACTGCTGGCGAATAGGTGGTGGACGAAACCCAGCGACCAGCGGGCTCGGCGAGCACACAAAGGGCCGCCCAAAGGCGGTCTCTCGGTGGCGTGCTAATGATGATTGGTCGGGCCGTCAGGCCACGCCACCTAGCTTGCGGCGGCGCCGCGACAAGATAACCAGTCCACCTAGAGCCATAAGGAAAGCTGGAAGGCCGGCGCCGACGACAGGCCCGGGGACGGCAGTGATCGAAAGGTCGACAACGTCAATTTGACCGCCGCTATTCCGACCAGAGCCGCCATTGACGATTCTGAAATAGTCAGTGGTTCCCAGATCAATGAACGACGGCAAGGCAATGGTGCTAAAGCCGGACAAACTGATATCGCCGCCTAGCTGCACAAAATCAGTGAGGGCGCCAGGCCCGTCGGCATCAATGAAGAAGTTAAAAAATGAAGTTGAGTTGTTGCTGTGACCAGTAACCGTTATGATGTACTCCTGACCGGGAATAGATGCGAAAGTCCAGGTCGCACTCTGACCAGATGTGTTGGCGTCGAATTGGATTTTCGGCCCACCTATGAGACTTGCACCACCCGCGAGAACAGCATCACTAAGTGCCAACGTCACCGCGCCGGCCGGTGCGGATGCGAGAAGACCGACGGTCAAGGCAATGGTTGCAGCTGTTACAATCCGCGGTTTCATAATGAACTCCCTCAATAACGCGACCTTCGAATAAGCGAATTTGTGAATAAGCGAATTTGATCAGTTTTAATCAGTTTGGTAGCGCTAAGTTTCTCGTCGGAAAAGTTATACACGAAAGAATCTGGCGATTAGGTACTTTGGTAGGTGCAGCCGTTTGTTCTAGTAGCCTCATGGGAGGGTGCGAAGGTGCTATCAGCTCGACGCGGGCTGTCCGGGCGGCGCGCTTAGCTCAGGTATCACACCGGCAACCCGATCTCGACGGCGCGACGTACACGCATTACAGCCGCTCCGGCCGTCTTTTGCACGATCTTGACCGCGCCTTTGATGAGTTCATGGAAGACGGCATCCGTAAGGCAGTTGCCGATGACCGGTTGGTCGGGTCTGGGTCTATCAACTGACCTAGACTAGTTCATCAACGTCGAGCGCGACGGTCAGGTTTATTGCGAGGATGCCTGCCACCGTCAGCTTGACCGCGTCGACACGATCACCGTGTTGTCTTCGCGCTGAGCCGTGATGTCCGAACGTTGGCTATTCCTAGCGTTTCGCGAGAGGAACAAACACAAACACGCACTCAACGTCACGCCTCGATCTCTCCGTGCCAGGCAAGGACCTTTGCTGTTAGCCTGGCATGGGTATTGGGGTAATGTCCGCAAACGAGGGGTTAGCCATAGCTGAGCGTAGCTTCAGCCATTTACTTTCATTTCACGATTTGCCAGCAACGTCGTTGGCGACATGGCTTCGGCAAATACAAAAGAAGTCGAGGTTCGGCGAAAGCCGCGCCGGCGAGTACTCGAAGTCGGCCTAATTAGGTTCGGCGAGTACTCGGTGACGTGCGTTCTCCGTAATTTTTCAGAGATCGGCGCAGCTTTAGACGTTGGCGTCAAAGACTTCATTCCTGATCAGTTCACGCTGATCGCTATTCCAAAAAAGAAAATCATTTCCTGCAATGTGATATGGCGCAAAGGGTCGCGCATCGGCGTGTCCTTCTGCTGATGTCAATGTTTCAGGAACGAAGAAGATCGCCGCGAGAGAGCGTCCAACAAGCAGCCTACATCTCGTATATGGGCTCCAGCACCCGCTGCACCATTGCCAATCTATCCGCCGAGGGGGCAGCGATTGAGGTGCCTGATGCATCCCATGTTCCGATACGTTTTCAACTGATGACCGAGGCGGACAGGGTGGTCCGAAACTGCTGTGTTGTTTGGATCAAACGCAACACGCTTGGCATTCAGTTCGAGAGTGTCCACCAATCGACTGCTCCGCAGTCACGGTCTCACGATCAACATCCTGTCTCCAGAGCGGAGGTGCCGACGCACCCACAGCGTCAATTCATGCAGTACTTGCGAGCAGGTGCGTGGGTCCGCGCGATTGACTTACCTGATCGACGAAAAGTCGTGGCAAGACTTGTCAAGAACGGCTGGATCGAATGCGACGGTGACGGGAGAAACACTTACTACCGGATTACGAGGTCGGGCTTAGCCGCAAAAACTGCACCCGTGCAAATTCGCAAATAATGTTGGGTGCGAATGGGCGCCCCGAACCCGCCGCTGTTGGCCGCTCTCATGCTGCGGGATGTAGCCGGCCAGGCATTTGAGTATTCATCGAGTGCGCCTCAGAAAGGCATAGCTGACAAAGAAATTGCGGCCCGTCTTGATCACGAACTGCAATGGACATCGTGTGGCCCGAAGGAATCCGGTCGCCGCATCGAAAGTTCTTCGCGATATCAGCTGAGAAACCAGAAGCCTCGGTTTGGGCATCTGTCGAACAGTTCCATACTGTCATCGTCCCTGATGAAAGTGTCACCGTCTTGGACGTCAAAATAGTACGTGGGCTGAAGAGTCATACCTTGGTTGCTACTCACGGCTTCGTGGCGACGTTGTCGGCGGTCCGATTAAGTCGAACGCCCCGCCGGGGGGGGGCGGCGAATGTCCTAGAAATGGCGGCGTTACGACCCGATGTACGCTTGAAATAGACGCTAGTCTGTCGCGTTTCTTGTAGACCTCTTTCTTTCGATCGGCCCCTCGGCGGCCATTTCAGTTTGTGTTTAATGCTCGTGAGACCACATTCCTAACCGTCGCCAGAGTAAAAGTCCCGAAAAGCGTTCCCTTTGCCGAGCTGCACTAACTTCAACAGTTCGCTCGAAATTGGCATGCTTCGGCTGGCCAGCGGATTAGACATCCAGGAATAACCTGTCAGTTCTCTTATCTAACCGCCTGTCTCCGCCGGCCGAGTTCAAATGCCCTACAAGTTCGCCGGTGGACTTGTAAATCTTTGTGCCCCGGAGTTCGTATAGCTTAGTGCCCGCCAAGTCATAGATTGCGTTGCCCCGGACGTCGGCTATGTATCGCCCGTTACAGCTGAATATTCTTCCATCCATTGAAGTCGCTTGTCAGGCAATTTTCCGCTATTCAAGCCATTCCAGGCACGATGGTTTCCAAGCGCGCGGTCTGACGGTAACGAGGGCAACCGAAAGGGTCGACCATGGAGCGCCGCACTTTCATATCGCTCCATGATCCTCCTTGTCGGCACCCAGCGCCACGATCTTTATCGCATCACTTGGAAATGGCCTTGCCTTTGCCTCATCCCGAGTAGCTCGCAGCCAGAGGTCGGGTTCTTTTTCTGCAGCTGTGTGATACGTGCGGACGCGCTCAATCGTTTACCGCTCTGATCTTTGTTCTCGGCTCCGCAATGGCAGATTTATGGAGGCAGGGGCGCACGGATGGAAACGCCATCATCATATCGCGAAACCAAAGTGAGAAGCCGCCGCTTGATGAAAGGATCGGTCGTCTTCTCGGCCAGTTCCCGCACAAGTTTGGCGCGTTCGAACTTAGATTCACGACTCAACATAAGCTGCCCCGGCCCGCTTGAGCTGTAAACTGAATGGTATCCAAGAACAGCCACGTGACCAAACATCCAAGTTCCAGCCGTGTGGATAAGTAGGTCAACTCGGTTCTGCACCGGCATGTTGGGATGGTCATCGTATATATTGAGGAGAAGTCGGAGGGAACGGATCGGCGTTCATCGCACCAAAAAAGCAAGAGATCATTCCTATGCAGGCAATCACCTTTCAGTGCCCGATGACTGGATTTGAGGTCCAGCAGTTATTTGCCGGGAAAAGCCAATTTCCGGAACGCGGAGCGCGACATTTTAGAGGGATGAACTGTTCTGCCTGCGCTGGCCTGCACTTTGTCGAGCCGTCCACCGGCTACGTGTTCGGCGAAACAGTTAGCGCAAACCTTCGGTCGTATTCTTAGTCCATCAGAAGATCGTAGTCTCGACGTAATACGATTTGAACACGAAGCGCCGCGCGTGCCGCAGTGTTGGCATCGGCGGCCGCAGCTGGCATCACACATAAAGACCAATTGCTCGCGGCGTCCTCAGCCGTTACGCGATTGAT
>DAIMKE010000129.1:0-4196 GCA_036721875.1 Bradyrhizobium sp.
CCTCCGCGCAGCTCATGTAGATGCGGCTGTCTTCCTCCTCGGAGGAGATCGCAACGGCCAGCACCTCGCGCTCCGACAGATCTGCGAAATTCTTCACGGGACGATGCCTCTTCGTATAGCTACTTGGTCTCTTGCTTCTTCGCTTCCTGCAGGAACTGGACCAGCAGCCGGCTCACCTCGGCGGGCTGCTCCTGCTGCACCCAGTGGCCGGCGCCGTCGACCAGATGACAGCCGATCATATTGGTGCAGGCCTTC
Organism: Bradyrhizobium sp.; assembly: GCA_036721875.1. Taxonomy (GTDB): domain Bacteria; phylum Pseudomonadota; class Alphaproteobacteria; order Rhizobiales; family Xanthobacteraceae; genus Bradyrhizobium. Next base: position 256 of record DAIMKE010000129.1, read on the forward strand.
GTCTGCATCGCCTCAAGGACGCCGGGGCGCTGATAGGTGCCCCAGTCCTGCTTGCCCGAGATGAAGGCGGAGGGCACGTCGATGGTGCGGCCGGACCAGGTCTGCAGTTCCGGCGTGAACGCGCCCGAGGTGCCGCAGCGATACCACTGCAGCCCGCCCTGGAAGCCGGTGCGGCCATATTCGGCGCTGTAATAGGCGAGTTCGCTATCGGGCAGCCACCTGTTGGCGGCAATTTCGGCGGCTGACGGCATTTCCTCCGCAACCGTCGCGGCCATGTCCTTGGCCAGATCCATCACGTAATAGGTCGGCAGCTTGGCGATTTCGTCCGCCGACCAGGATTGCAGCGGATACGGCTGGTTGTCTTTCCAGTCTGCGCTCTTGTGATGGTAGTAGGCGCGCAGGAAATCGTGCACGCCCTGGGGCGCGTGCTGCATGTCGTTGTTGGCCTCGCGCGTCGAGTAGTACCATTGGTAATGCTTGCGCGGCCGCGGCAGCGCGGCGAGATCGCGATGGATCGGATCATTGGGGGCCGGCTTGAGCGGCTCGTCGGCGGTGCCGAACGGCAGTGATGGCGGCCCGCCGAACGGGGCGCTCATCATGACGACGGATCGAAACACGTCCGGCCGGATCAGCGCGCACCAGGCGGCAATGGGCGAGCCGAAATCATGCCCGATCACGGCATCGACGCTGCGATGGCCGAACGCGGCCACCAGCCCGAGCGCGTCGCGCACCAGGTTGGGGACCCGGAACGCACCGAGACCGCCTTCGTAGCTCGGGTCCCATCCGGTGGTGCGGCCATAGCCGCGCTGGTCCGGCGCGATCACGTGATATCCGGCTTCCGCCAGCACGGGCATCACCTTGCGCCAGGAGTAGGCAAGCTCAGGAAAGCCGTGCAGCAGCAGCAGGCAAGGCCGGCCGGCGGTCTCAAAGCCGGCTTCGAGCACGTGCATGCGCAAGCCGTTGATGTCCTCCACATAGCGGGAGCGGATGGTGGCGGGGAGCGGGATTTCGGGGAGGGTGGTCATGCTGATTCCTCGTCATGGCCGAATCTATCGCCGCCATCCACGTCTTTTTGTGAAACGAGATTGTAAAGACGCGAATGCCCGGGACAAGCCCGGGCATGACGAAAGTGGTGCGGCATTCCTTAGGGTGGGCACGCCGCGCTTCGCGACGTTGCGCACCTTATGAGTTTTGCGTGCCCCGGACGCAGCGCAGCGCGCTTGCGGTGCGCCGCTGAGCCGGGGTCCATTTGGCCGCGAGCCCGGTCGTGGGTCCCGGCTCTGCGGAGCAGCGTTGCACGCTGCACCGCGTCCGGGACAAGGAAACGCCCTTACCCCTTCGTCGCCGGCTTCGGCCAGTATTTGTCCCGCAGATGCCGCTTCACCAGTTTCCCGGTGGGCGTGCGCGGCAGCTCCGGCTCGAAGTCGATGCTCTTCGGGCATTTGATCGGCGACAGATGCTTGCGGCAGAACACGATCAGTTCGGCCTCGAGCTCTTTTCCAGCCTTTGTCATGTCGTGCGGCTGCACCACCGCCTTGACCTCTTCGCCCATCTCCTCGTTCGGCACGCCGAACACGGCAACGTCGGAGACGGCGGGATGGGTGATAAGCACATCCTCGGTCTCCTGCGGGTAGATGTTCACGCCGCCGGAGATGATCATGTAGCTCTTACGGTCGGTGAGGTAGAGAAACCCTTCCGCGTCGAGATAGCCGACGTCGCCGAGCGTCGACCAGCCCTTGTCGTTGTAGGCCTTGCGCGTCTTGTCGGGATCGTTGTGATAGGTGAACACGGGCGCGTCGGCGAAATAGACCGTGCCGATTTCGCCCACCGGCCGTTCCTCGTCGTTCTCGTCGAGAATCTTCACCTTGCCGACCACGGCCCGGCCGACGGTGCCGCGATGCGTCAGCCATTGCTGTGAGGTCGAGACCGTGACGCCGTTGCCTTCGGAGCCGGCGTAGTACTCGATCAGGATCGGCCCCCACCACTCGATCATTTTTGCTTTCACGTCGACCGGGCAGGGCGCGGCGGCGTGGATTGCGCCTTTCAGCGTCGAGACGTCGTAGCGGGTGCGCACCTCGTCGGGCAGCTTCAGCATGCGCACGAACATGGTCGGAACCAGCTGCGACTGTGTGACCTTGTATTTCTCGACCAGCTTCAAAAATTCCTCGGCATCAAAATGCTCCATGATGACCGAGGTGCCGCCGAGCGAGATCGCCATCATGTTGAAGCGCAAGGGCGCCGCATGATAGAGCGGCGCCGGCGACAGATAGATGCTGTCGGACGACATGCCGCACATGTCGGCGCAAAGAACTTTCAGGAACGCGTTCGGCACGTCGATGCGGTTGCCCTCGAATTCCTTCTTGATGCCCTTCGGTCGGCCCGTGGTGCCGGACGAATAGAGCATGTCGTAGCCGGCGACTTCGTCCGCGATCGGCGTCACCGGCATGGCGATCGCTTCCTTGTCCCAGGAGCGGAAGCCCGGTGCGGGCTCGTCGACCATGAAGAACAGCGGTTCGCCCGGCTCGCCCTTGATCAGGCCTTTGACCTTGTCGGCGCACTGGGGCGTGGTGATGAAGACCTTGGCGCCGCAATCCTTGACGATATAGGCGATCTCTTCCTCGGTGAGGTAGCGGCTGATCGCGGTGTAATAGAGCCCCGAGCGCTGGGCAGCCCAGCAGATCTCCATGAACGCGAGGCGGTTTTCCATCAGGAACGCGATGTGGTCGCCGGCCTTCAGGCCGAGCTTGCGGAACAGATGTGCGCCCTGGTTCGAGAGCTCATCGAGTTCGCGGTAGGTGATCGCCTTGCCGGTCGCCGCCATCTGGTAGGCGATCTTGTTCGGCTGGGTGCGGGCATAGATGGACGGGTGTGTCATGGGTGTTTCCTGGAAACATCAAGTGGTCGTCCCCGCGTAGGCGGGGACCCATAACCACTGATTTTTTTTGTTTGGGCCAGCTGGAGCTCCAGCTTGGCCTAACCACACATACCTGTGGCTATGGGTCCCGGCTCAAGGCCGGGACGACACCTGTTGTTGTCGCAACGTCTGTGGATGCTTCTTAGAGCCGCTCGACGATGGTCACGTTGGCCATGCCGCCGCCTTCGCACATGGTCTGCAGGCCGTAACGCTTGTTGCCCTGCTTCAGCGCATTGAGCAGCGTGGTCATCAGCTTGGTGCCGGAGCCGCCGAGCGGATGGCCGAGCGCGATCGCGCCGCCATTGACGTTGAGGCGCGCCGGATCGGCGCCGGTGGTCTTCAGCCACGCCACCGGCACGGCTGCAAAGGCTTCGTTGACTTCGAACAGGTCGATGTCGTCGATCTTCATGCCGGCCTTCTCCAGCGCCCGCTTGGTGGCGTGCAGCGGTGCGTCCAGCATGATGACGGGATCACCACCCATCATGGTCAGGTGGTGGATGCGCGCCAATGGCTTGACGCCGAGCGACTTCAGGCCGCGCTCGTTGACCACCATGACGCCGGAAGCGCCGTCGCAGATCTGGCTGGCGCTGGCGGCGGTGTGCTTGCCGTTCTCGGCGATCAGCTTGACGCCCTTGATGCCGTCGAGGCTGGCGTCGAAGCGGATGCCTTCGTCGATGTGGTGGGTGTCGGTCGAGTTGTCGGCGCGGGTGATCTGCAGCGGAACGATTTCGTCCTTGAACTTGCCGGCCTGGGTCGCGGCAATCGCGCGCTGGTGGCTGTTGTAGGAATACTCGTCCAGTTGGTCCTTCGAGAGGCCGTATTTCTCCGCCATCATTTCCGCGCCGGTGAACTGGCTGAACATGATGTTCGGATATTTCTTCTCGATGCCCGGGCTCTTGTAATGGCCAAAGCCGTTCTTTGCCGGCAGCGACGAAGCGAGGCCCATCGGCACCCGCGTCATCGATTCCACGCCGGCGGCGATCACGATGTCCATCGAGCCCGCCATCACGGCCTGGGCGGCGAAATG
>DAIMKE010000129.1:4206-5648 GCA_036721875.1 Bradyrhizobium sp.
AGCCGCATTGGCGGTCGACCGAGGTGGCGGGAACGCTTTCCGGCAGCTTCGAGGCCATTACCGCGTTGCGGGCGATGTTGTTGGACTGCTCGCCGGCCTGCATCACACAGCCCATGATCACGTCTTCGACCTGCGCGGGATCGACCTTGGTGCGATCGACCAGCGTATCCAGCACGGAAGCGGCGAGATCGGCCGGGTGCCAGCCTGCGAGACGTCCGCCCTTGCGGCCGCCCGCGGTACGCGCGGCGGCGACGATATAGGCCTCGGCCATGTCTGTTCTCCCTTTGATTGTTGTTGGTGGGGGTCTGAAGATGGGCCGGATTTAAGGGAGGTCACGGGATTTAGTCAATCAATCAATTAACTCTTGAGGTCAGCCCCGGCATGCGCTTATGTGCGGCCCGGATTTCAGTCTAGGGATAGCAGTTGAATACCAGCGTACCGACCAGGCTTGCGGGCGGCAAAAATTCGACCGCCGAAAAGCTGCTTGTCGCGGCCAGCGAACTGATGATCGAGCGCGCCTCGATCGAGGTGTCGCTGTCCGATATCGCGCAAAAATCCGGCGTCAACGCTGCGCTCGTGAAATACCATTTCGGCAACAAGGACGGGCTGTTGCTGTCGCTGCTGGAGCGCGACGCCGCCACCGAGGTGTCGCAGCTCGAATATCTGATCAGCCAGCCGATTTCGCCGACCGCGAAGCTGCGCCTGCATATCGGCGGCATCATCCGCGCCTATCACCAGTTCCCCTATATGAACCGGCTGATCCATTATCTGCTGCACGAAAGCACCGCGGAAGCCGCCGACGAAGTGTCGAAGTTCTTCGTAGCGCCGCTGCTGGAGTTTCATCGCCGCCTGCTCGCCGAAGGCGTCAAGGCCGGCGAGTTCCGCGACATCGATCCGGTGCTGTTCTACACCAGCCTGATCGGCGCCTGCGATCACCTGTTCTTCGGCCGCCACGCGATGTCGCGCGCGACCGGGGTAGGCCCGGTCACCGACGACGTCTGCCGCGAATACATCAAGCACATGGAAGCGCTGATCTGCGGCGGAATGTTAAACGGGCGAATGGCGAGTAGCGAATAGCGAATGAATCTGTCTTCCCCATTCGCCACTCGCTACTCGCCATTCGCCATCTAGAGAAGAAACGCCCAAGGAAGGAAAGGTAGTTACCATGCAGTTGAAAGACGTTGCCGTTCTCATCACCGGCGGAGGCTCTGGCCTCGGTGCCGCCACCGCCCGCGCCATGGCCGCCAAGGGCGCGAAAATCGGCGTCATCGACCAGAACAAGGAAAACGCCGAGAAGGTCGCCGCCGAAGTGAAGGGCATTGCCCTTCATGCCGACGTGACAGACGAAGAGGCGATCAAGGCCGCGATCGCCAAGGCCGAGGCCGCGCACGGCATCGCGCGCGTGCTGATGAACTGCGCCGGCATCGGCGGATCGCAGCGCA
>DAIMKE010000129.1:5658-5870 GCA_036721875.1 Bradyrhizobium sp.
GACGGCGTCTATCCGCTGGCGAAGTTCGTCCGCATCGTCAAGGTCAACCTGATCGGCAGCTTCAACGTGCTGCGGCTGTTTGCCGAACGGCTGGCAACCGAAGCCCCGATCGGCGAAGAGCGTGGCGTCGCCATCAACACGGCGAGCGTCGCCGCCTATGAAGGCCAGATTGGCCAGATCGCCTATTCGGCGTCGAAGGGCGGGATCGTCGG
>DAIMKE010000129.1:5880-10133 GCA_036721875.1 Bradyrhizobium sp.
CGCGATCTCGCCAGCCTCAAGATTCGCGTCAACACCATCGCGCCCGGCCTGTTCCTGACGCCGCTGCTGATGGGCCTGAACGAAGAGGCCCGCAAGAGCCTCGGCGCGCAGGTGCCGCACCCGGCCCGCCTCGGCGATGCCTCGGAATACGGCGCGCTGGCGGTGCACATCGTTGAGAACCCGATGCTCAACGGCGAGACCATCCGCCTCGACGGCGCCATCCGCATGGCACCGCGTTAGAACACACTCCATCGTCGTCCCCGCGAAGGCGGGGACCCATACTCCGCGGCGGTTCCTGTTTTAAAAGGTCTCTGCGACCATGCCACAACGATGCAACACGGCGTATGGGTCCCGGCGTTCGCCGGGACGACAGCGATGGTGACTCAACCGCTTTTGATCGAACATCATGACGGGGTCGATTGGGTCACGCTCAATCGACCCGACAGCCTCAACGCGCTCGATCCCTCTCTGATCGATGCGCTGAACGCCTATTTTGAAGGCCTGCAGCGCAACCGTTCGACGCGCGTCGTGGTGCTGAAAGGCGCAGGCGCCTCGTTCTGCGCTGGCCTCGACCTCAAGCATGCGATGAAGCGCCGCGCCGGCCAGCAGGAGCCGCCCGGCGTGACGGAATCGCTGGACTCGCAACGCCGTATTGCCGACATCGTGATGCTGATGCGGCGCTGCCCGCAGCCGATCATCGCGCTGGTCCAGGGTGCTGCTGCCGGTGGCGGCTTTGCGCTGGCACTCGCCGCCGATATCCGCATCGCCACCAAGTCGGCGCGGATGAATTGCGCCTTCATCAAGCTCGGCCTCGGCGGCTGCGACATCGGCACCAGCTATTTCCTGCCGCGCCTGGTCGGCGTTTCCGTGGCGTCTGAACTGATCCTGACCGGCCGCTTCATCGGCGCCGAGCGTGCGCTCGCCGTCGGGCTGGTTTCCGAGGTCGTCGAGGAGGGCGGGCTTGAGGCCGCCGTCGAACCATTTGTCGATGCGATGATGACGGCCTCGCCGGTAGGTTTGCGGCTGTCGAAGGAATGTCTCAACATGAGCGTCGATGCCGGGTCGATCGAGGCCGTGATCGCGATGGAAGACCGCAATCAGGTGTTGTGCAGCCGCTCGGAAGAATTCAACGAAGGCATCAGGGCCTTTCTTGAGAAGCGAAAGCCTGTCTATATCAAGCGCTAGACCAACGAGAACGAAAGATCCGCAAAGGACTGAATTTCCGGGAGACGCAATATGAGTGGGAACGCCGCCGCGGTGCTGACCAAACCCGGCTTTCGCAAGATCGAATGGCTGGAGCGCGACATCGCCGTCGACCGGCGCCCTGATGGCGCCATCGTCCTGAAATCGCGGATTCCGCTGCAGCCTTACGAGAAGCACATCCCGGCATCGCTTGCGAAATGGGCCAAGGACGCGCCCAAGCGCATCTGGCTGGCGCAGCGCGGCGGCGCCGACCGGCAGTGGCGGAAGGTCTCCTACGGCGAAGCCAAGCGTATCGTCGACGGGCTGACGCAGGGGCTGCTCAACCTCGGCATTGCCGAAGGCCGTCCCGTCACGATCCTGTCCGGCAACTCGATCGAGCACGCGCTGATGACGCAAGCCGCGATGCAGGCGCGCCTTCCGGCCGCGCCGGTGTCGCCGGCCTATTCGCTGATGAGCCAGGATCATCTCAAGCTCAAATACCTGTTCGACCTGGTCAAGCCTGCCGTCGTGATGGTGCAGGACGGGCCGACCTTCGAGAAGGCATTGAAGGCGCTTGATCTCACTGGCGTCACCGTCGTCCACGTGCTGCGGCCCTGCGACGGCATCAAGAGCGTATCCTTTGCCGATCTCGCCGCCACGCCGGTGACTGACGCGGTCGAGGAGTCGATCGAGAAGATCACGCCCGACACCGTCGGCAAGCTGCTGTTCACCTCGGGCTCGACCGGCATGCCGAAAGCCGTCATCAATACGCAGGAGATGATGTGCGCCAATGCGGCGATGATGATGCAGGTACGTCCGCGCGATCCCAACGGGCCGATCGCGACCATGCTCGACTGGATGCCGTGGAACCACACCATGGGCGGCAATGCCGCGTTCCATCCAATCCTGGTCGATGGCGGCACGCTGTATATCGACGACGGCCGGCCGATGCCGGGCCAGATCGAGGAGACGCTGCGTAACCTGCGCGAGATCTCGCCGACCTATTATGCCAACGTGCCGGCCGGTTACGCCGCGCTGGCGGCGGCCATGGAGAAGGACGACGCGCTGTGCCGCAGCTTCTTCAAGAATCTCTCCATCATGGCCTATGGCGGCGCGCGGCTGCCTGACGATCTCTACGACCGCATGCAAACGCTGGCGGTGAAGACCACCGGCGAGCGCATCGTGTTCTATACCGGCTGGGGCTCGACCGAGACCGCGCCGACCTCGACCGGCACCTATTGGGACACCGAGCGCGTCGGGCTGGTCGGCCTGCCGTTCCCCGGCGTCGAACTGAAGCTGGTGCCGTGCGGCTCGAAATACGAGCTCCGCCTGCGCGGCATCAACGTCACGCCGGGCTATTTCGGCCAGCCCGAGCTGACGAAGAAGATGTTCGACGAGGAAGGCTTCTACTGCATCGGCGATGCCGGCGTGTTCGTCGATGACAACGATCCGCTGCAGGGCATCATCTTCGCCGGCCGCGTGGTCGAGGATTTCAAGCTCACGACCGGCACCTTCGTTCATGTCGGCTCGCTGCGCACGGATGCGATCGCGGCCGCTACCCCCGCGGTCCACGACGCGCTGGTTGCCGGTCAGGACCGGGAATTCATCGGCCTCTTGGCCTGGCCCAATCTGCACGCCTGCCGGCAACTGGTCGGCAATCCCGATGCGACGTTCGAGGACGTGATCAGGCATCCCGACGTGATCGGCTGCGTGAAGCGCGGACTGGAAGCGCACAACGCGTCCGCGACCGGCAGCAGCATGCGGATCGCACGCGCCATGCTGATGGCCGAGCCGCCCTCGATCGACGGCAACGAACTCACCGACAAGGGCTACATCAACCAGCGCGCCGGCCTCGAACGCCGCGCCGCGCTGGTCGAGAAGCTTTACGCCGACAAGCCCGGAGAGGACGTCATCATTCTGAACTGACCGTAGGATGGGTAGAGCGCAGCGAAACCCATCATCCTAGACAGAGCCATTGATGGGTATCGCTTCGCTCCACCCATCCTGCAGAGCCATCACCAACGCGAGTAACAGGCCATGAACTTCGATTTCTCCGATGAACAAAAACAAATGCGCGACGAGGCGAGGAAGTTTCTCACCGAGAAGTGCCCGCCAAAGGCCGTGCGCGAAGTGCTCGACGGCAAGGCGACCTACGACAAGGAGCTGTGGAAGGGACTCGCCGAGATGGGCTTCCTCGGCGTCGCGATCCCCGAGGCGTTCGGCGGCGCCGGCGCAGGCCATCTCGAACTCTGCGTGATCGCCGAAGAAATGGGCCGCGCCAATGCGCCGGTGCCGTTTTCCTCCACCGTCTACCTCGCTGCCGAGGCGCTGATGCTCGCAGGCTCCGATGCCCAGAAGCAGAAGTGGCTGCCGAAGATCGCGAGCGGTGAGGCGATCGGCACGCTGGCGCTGTTCGAAGGCAGCGGCAACCCTTCGGCGAAGGCAATCAAGCTGCAGGCCTCCGGCGGCACGCTCAATGGCGTGAAGAAGCCGGTGCTGGATGGCGCAATTGCCGATTTCGCCGTGGTCGCCGCGCGCACCGGCTCCACGGGCCGCGATTCCGATATTTCGTTGTTCCTGGTCGACATGAAGGCGGGCGGCGTGGAAGCCAGGGCGCTGACCAATGTCGATCCGACCCGGGGGCAGGCCGAACTCACCTTCAAGAACGCCAAGGCCGAGCCGCTCGGCGCCGCCGGCGAAGGCTGGGGCATCCTGAGCCAGGTGCTGGACCGCGCGGCGGTCTTGCTGGCGTTCGAGCAGGTCGGCGGCTCCGATCGCGCGCTGGAAATGGGCCGCGACTACGCGCTGGATCGCATCGCCTTCGGCCGTCCGATCGGCTCATTCCAGGCGGTGAAGCACATCCTCGCAGACATGTATGTGTCGGCGACGTTGGCGCGCTCGAACTGCTATTACGGCGCCTGGGCGCTCTCGACCAACGCCGGAGAATTACCCGAAGCCGCCGCTGCCGCGCGCATCAGCGCGACGCAGGCGTTTCAGCATTGCTCGAAGAACAACATCCAGGTTCACGGCGGCATGGGTTTCACCTGGGAGTTCGACTGCCACATGTACTA
>DAIMKE010000130.1:0-9992 GCA_036721875.1 Bradyrhizobium sp.
CTGCGCATCCATCCGATCCTGCATTGGACCGAGGCCGACATCTGGGCCTACACCAGGCGCGAAAACATCCCGATCATCCCGCTCTATCTCGCCAAGGACGGCAAGCGTTATCGCTCGCTGGGCGATCAGGACATCACAAATCCGGTGGCTTCCACCGCATCGAGCATCGACGAGATCCTGACCGAACTCGACGGCACCAGGGTGCCGGAGCGCGCCGGCCGCGCGCTCGATCACGAGACCGAAGACGCTTTCGAGCGGCTGCGTGTCGCCGGCTATCTCTGACGGACATTTGGTGTGAGCGCGCTGATGAACATGATCCTTCCCAACGGCATCTCGGCAACACCGAACGGCACCACGTCGATGCCAAATGGCACGACGCGACCGCAGGTCCGCATCGTCATCGTCGGCCATGTCGACCACGGCAAATCCACTCTCGTCGGCCGCCTGCTCCACGAGACCGGCAGCCTGCCGGAGGGCAAGCTGGAGATGCTGAAAGCCGTCAGCGCGCGGCGCGGCATGCCGTTCGAATGGTCGTTCCTCCTGGATGCACTGCAGACCGAGCGTGACCAGGGCATCACCATCGACACCACGCAGATTCGTTTCCGCACCCGCTCGCGTGACGTCGTGCTGATCGATGCGCCCGGCCACGCCGAATTCCTTCGCAACATGATCACCGGCGCGTCGCAGGCTGACGGTGCGGTGCTGATCATCGACGCGCTCGAAGGCGTGCGCGACCAGACCCGCCGTCACGGCTATCTGCTGCATCTCTTGGGCATCAAGCAGGTCGCGATCGTCGTCAACAAGATGGACCGCGTCGATTTCAGCGCCGATCGCTTCAAGGAGATCAGCGACGAGATTTCCGCGCATCTGATCGGCCTCGGCGTGACGCCAACAGCCGTCATTCCGATTTCCGCGCGCGACGGCGACGGCGTTGCCGAACATACGCCGCGGATCGGCTGGTACCGGGGGCCGACCGTGGTCGAGGCGCTCGACGCACTCGAGCCCGCGCGGCCGCTGCAGCAGCTCGCGTTGCGGCTGCCGGTGCAGGCGATCTACAAGTTCGACGACCGCCGCATCGTTGCGGGCCGTATCGAGTCCGGACATCTGAGCACCGGCGACGAAATCGTCATCATGCCGGCCGGCAAGATCGCGAAGATCAAGACCGTCGAGAGTTGGCCGGTAACGCCGCTCACGGGCAGACATGGCGCCGGCCGTTCGGTCGGCATCACGCTTGATCGTGAACTGTTCATCGAGCGCGGCGATGTTATCGCGCATGCCGGCGCCACCCCGCGCGATACGCGGCGGATTCGCGCGCGGATTTTCTGGCTGCACGACAAGCCACTGTCGAAGGGCGACCAGATCCTGATCCGCCTCGGCACCCGGGAAAGCCGCGCCAGCGTGGTCTCGATCGAGAAGGCGGTCGATCCCGGCGAACTCTCCAACGCCGAAACCAAAGCGATCGCGCGCAATCACGTCGGCGAAATCGACATCTCGCTGGCGCAGCCGATCGCCGCTGACCCCTATCAGGAGAATCCGCGCACCGGGCGGCTGGTGATCGAGGTCAACGGCCGCATCGCCGGCGGCGGTCTGGTGCTGTCGGTCGACGCCGGACAGCGCGCGGTTCCGGTCGACATCGTTCCGGTCGAATCCGCATTGCGCCCTGAGGAACGTTCGGCGCGCTACCATCACAATGGCGCGGTGATCTGGCTGACCGGCCTGCCCGGCTCCGGAAAATCGACGCTGGCGCGGGCGCTGGAACGGCGGCTGTTTTCGCGCGGCGGTTCGCCGATCCTGCTCGACGGCGACACCTTGCGCGCGGGCCTCAACGGCGATCTCGGTTTCTCCGCGCAGGACCGCGCCGAAAATATTCGCAGGCTTGCGGAGGTCGCGACCCATCTTGCGCGTAACGGCCATATCGCCGTCGTCGCCGCGGTGTCGCCATCGGCGGATGACCGTGCCGCCCGCCGCATCGCCGACACGACGTTCCGGGAAATCTATGTCGCAACGCCGGCCGAGATCTGCGAGCGCCGCGACCCCAAGGGCCATTACGCGAAGGCGCGCGCCGGCACGCTGCAGGCGTTCACCGGTATCGGCAATGATTACCAGCCGCCGGCGCGCGCGGAGCTTCGCATCGACACCTCGGCCAAAACGGTTTCGGATGCCACCGACGAGATCGAGCGAATGCTGTCTGAAACCGGCATTCTGTTCGACGAATTGGTGGATCTGGCGGCCAATATCTAGGCCTTTTAGGCACTTCTCATCGACCCGGCTTTAGGGCTAAAAGGACGGCCAACGCCGCCCCTTTTTGGCGCGTTTTTTGCTGCTTCTCGCCAGAAGGCAGCTTTCAACGCCAATTTCCACCGAGAAAGCCCATCATGAATCGTGTCGACGTCCACGGATTGAAGATCGCGCCTGTCCTGTTCGATTTCATCGCCAAGGAGGCGACGCCCAAAACCGGGATATCGCCCGATGCGTTCTGGGCCGGTGTTGCCGCCATCATCAAGAAGCTGGGGCCGAAAAACCGTGAGTTGCTCGCCTTCCGCGACGCGCTGCAGACCAGGATCGACGGCTGGCATCGCGCCAACAAGGGCAAGGCGTTCGACATGAACGCGTACACGGCCTTCCTCAAGGAGATCGGCTACCTGCTGCCGGAGCCTGCCACCCACCAGGTCGAGACCGCCAATGTCGACAAGGAAATCGGCAAGATCTGCGGCCCGCAGCTCGTCGTTCCCCTGACCAATGCCCGCTACGCGCTGAATGCCGCCAATGCGCGCTGGGGCAGTCTCTATGATGCTTTCTACGGCACCGATGCGATCCCGCACGACCCGAGCGAAACCGGCAAGGGTTTCAACAAGGCGCGCGGCGACAAGGTGATCGCCAAGGCCAAGGCCTTCCTGGATGCCGCCGTGCCGCTCGCGACCGGCAGCCACACCGACGTGACGTCGTACAGCATCATCGCCGGCCAGCTCTCCGCGAAGCTGAAGAGCGGCAATGCCACCGCGCTGAAGTCTGCTTCGCAGTTCGCAGGCTTCCAGGGCGATGCGGCGTCACCGACGGCGATCCTGCTGGTCAACAACGGAATGCACATCGACGTGAAGATCGACCGCAGCCACCAGATCGGCAAGGACGATCCGGCCGGCGTCGCCGACATGATCCTGGAATCGGCCGTCTCCACCATTCTGGACATGGAAGACTCCGTCGCCGCCGTCGATGCCGAGGACAAGGTGCTGGTCTATCGCAACACGCTCGGCCTGATGGACGGTACGCTCTCTGCCGATTTCGAGAAGGGCGGCAAGACGCTGAAGCGCTCGCTCAACGCCGACCGCGTCTACAAGACCCCCGACGGCAAGGAGCTGAGGCTGCACGGCCGCAGCCTGCTCCTGATGCGCAATGTCGGTCATCACATGTTCACCGACGCCGTGCTCGACGAGAACGGCGAGGAGATTCCGGAAGGCCTGCTCGATGCCGCCGTCGCCGGCCTGCTTGCGATCCACGATCTCAAGGGTTTTTCGAAAACCAAAAACAGCCGCACCGGCTCCGTCTACATCGTCAAGCCGAAAATGCATGGCCCTGACGAGGTCGCGCTGACCTGCGAGTTGTTTGGCGACGTCGAAAAGCTTCTCGGGCTGCCAGAGAACACCATGAAGGTCGGCATCATGGACGAGGAGCGCCGCACCACGGTCAACCTAAAGGCCTGCATCCAGAATGCGTCGAAGCGCATCTGCTTCATCAATACCGGCTTCCTCGACCGCACCGGCGACGAAATCCATACGTCGATGGAAGCGGGGCCGATGATCCGCAAGAACGACATGAAGGCGCAACCCTGGATCAAGGCCTATGAAGACTGGAACGTCGACATGGGCCTGATCGACGGCCTGCCCGGCCATGCCCAGATCGGCAAGGGCATGTGGGCGGCGCCCGACAAGATGGCGGACATGCTCACCCAGAAGATCGGCCATCCGCAGGCCGGCGCCACCACCGCATGGGTCCCCTCGCCGACCGCGGCCACGCTGCACGCGCTGCATTATCACCAGGTCAACGTGATCGCGCGCCAGCAGGAACTCGCCAGGGGCGGCCAGCGCGCAAAGCTCTCCGACATCCTCACCATTCCGGTATCGCAATCGAACTGGGCGCCTGACGACGTCAAGCAGGAGATCGACAACAATTGCCAAGGCATTCTGGGCTATGTCGTGCGCTGGATCGACCAGGGCGTCGGCTGCTCCAAGGTGCCTGACATCCATGACGTCGGCCTGATGGAAGATCGCGCCACCTTGCGCATCTCCAGCCAGCATCTGGCGAACTGGCTGGCGCATGGCGTCGTCAGCAAGGACCAGGTGATGGAGTCGCTGAAGCGGATGGCAGTCGTGGTCGACAAGCAGAATGCCGGCGACCCGCTCTACAAGCCGATGGCGCCCGCCTTCGACGGCGTCGCTTTCCAGGCCGCCTGCGACCTGATCTTCAAGGGCCGCGAGCAGCCTAACGGCTACACCGAATACATCCTCACCGCGCGCCGCCGGGAGGCCAAGGCGGCGGGCTGATCCAGGTCCTTGGTCACGTCATGGCGCCGCGGTTCAAGATGCCGCGGTTGCGACGGGAACGCTCGACGCTTTTTTCCGTTGATGATCCATCTCGAACTCAGAGGGAGACGGACATGGATTGGAACAGGGTTGAAGGCAACTGGAAGCAGTTCAAGGGCTCCGCCAAGGAGAAGTGGGGCAAGCTCACCGATGACGATCTCAACGTGATCGAGGGCCGCCGCGAACAGCTCGAAGGCAAGCTGCAGCAGCGCTACGGCTTTGCGAAAGACCAGATCCGCAAGGATGTGGACGACTGGTTCGGCACACTCAAGTAACGACAGCTGTCCGAACGTCAAAAGCCCCGGCATCTGCCGGGGCTTTTTCGTGCGGGTCGGCAACGTTTAGAACACCGCCAGATATTTCAGGAGCGAAATGATGCCGATGATGATGACGACCACGCGGGCGATCTGTTTGGCGCGACCGTCGAGCGGCAGCATGTTGATCAGATAGAGCACCAGGAAGATGACGAGGAAGGTGATCAGGATACCGATGAGTACGGACACGACGGGGGCCCCCTTTGCTTGCAAAGCCTGACTGGCTCGATGCACGGGATAGAACAGGCGGGCTGACCCAAAGTTCCCCGCAACGGAACCAAAAATCCGAATTCAGCAAATTCCGCCACTACTTCAGATAGTTAGTTATCCGTATTTATACCGCCAACGATCCTTTCCAAGTCTTTACTCTTTTACCTCCAGATGCACGGAACTTTGGGGGAACCTCATGTTGAACCGCCTGACCGTATCCACGCTGCTGAAAACCGTCATCCTCGTCACCTCATTCACCGTGGTGGTCGGACTATCGCTGAACGCCTGGGATGCCTGGGGCCGCCTGCAGGCGGCCGGCCGAATCGCCATGACCGCCGATGCCTCCGCCAACATGTTCAAGGCGATGCACAATCTCCGCACCGACCGTTCCACCACCAATCGGCTGCTGAACTCCGATACGCCGATGGAAGCCGATATCGAGAAGTACCTGCGCAACATCCGCGATACCGAAATGCCGGCCATGACCAGTGCGCTCGCGCGGCTCGGAGGTATGGAATTCGCCCAGCAGGCGACGCTGGTGCCCGAGTTCGACCGCCTGCTCAAGGCAATGACCTCGCTGCAGAAGGAATTCTGGGAGGCGATGGGCAAGCCGAAAGCCTCGCGCCGCCCGACCTTGGCCAAGGAATACATGGACACGGCGAGCGCGATGCTGGAAACGCTCGACAAGCTCTCCGCAACGCTCGCCGCCGCCGTCAATCACCAGGACGCGACGATCGACCAGTTGCTCGCGATCAAGCAAATCGCCTGGCTGCTGCGCAACACCGCCGGTGAAGCGTCGCTGATCGTCTCGGTCGGGCTCAGCAGTGGGAAGGTCGCACCGGAAGCGAAGCTCGCTTATACGAAATACACCGGCGGCACCGATGCGATGTGGACCGCGCTCGAGTCTACGGCGTCGGGAATGCGGTTGCCGCCGTCGATTTCAAGCGCAATGGCTACGACCAAGACCGCTTATTTCGAACCGCAATATCTCAGCCTGCGCGATCGGCTGATCACGCAGGTCTCAGCCGGCGAGAAGCCGGAGTTGACCGCCAACCAGTGGACTCCGGTAACGGTCGGGCGTCTCTCCACCGCCGTGGGCGTTGCCGAGGCCGCCCTCGATGCCGCCAAGGATCGCGCCGCGACGCTGTACTCGATGGCCCAGCGCTCACTCGTGACGCAACTCGCGCTGCTGATCGGCGCGCTCGGACTAGCCGTTGGCGCTCAGATGATCGTCGGCCGCCGTGTCATCAAGCCGCTACACACCATGCGCGACGCCATGCTCAAGGTCGCAGCCGGCGAGATCAGGGTCGATACCGGCTACGCCGAGCGCAAGGACGAAATCGGCGCGCTGGCCGGCGCGCTGGAGACCTTCAAGCAGCAGGCCGCCGACAAGGCGCGGATCGAAGCGCAGGAGCGTGAGAGCAACGCCGGCGCCACGGCGCGGCAGCGGGCGATCGAAAGCCATGTCGGCGAGTTCGAGGGCATGGTGCGCCAGACCCTGAATCAGCTCGGCGAGGCTTCCGGCCAGATGCGGACCACTTCGGCCGGCCTGTCGACGGTGTCGCGCCAGACCAACGCGCGCGTCGAGGAGGCCGAGAAGGCGTCCGGAGAGGCCTCGATGAGCGTCGAGACGGTGGCCGCGGCGTCGCAGCAGCTCAGTTCCTCGATCAACGACATCAGCCAGCAGGCGGCTCATGCGGCCGGTATCGCCAGTCGCGCGGTCAATCAGGCGCGCGATACCGACGGCACTGTCCAAGGCCTCGCCCAGTCGGCGGGCCGGATCGGCGAAGTCGTCGGCCTCATCAACACCATCGCGGCGCAGACCAATCTGCTGGCGTTGAACGCCACCATCGAGGCCGCACGCGCCGGCGAGGCCGGCCGCGGCTTTGCAGTCGTGGCTTCTGAGGTCAAGTCGCTGGCGAGCCAGACCGCCAAGGCCACGGAAGAAATCTCCGAGCAGATAGCCGACATCCAGAAAGTCGCCGGCGAGGCGATCGATGCCATCAAGAACATCGGCGGCATCATCGGTGAGGTCAACGAGGTCGCCACTGCGATTGCCGCAGCCGTGCAGCAACAGGGCGCCGCCACCCAGGAGATCACCCGCAGCACGCAGTTTGCCGCGAAGGGCACCAAGAACGTCTCCGAGAACATCAACGGTGTGAAGGCCGATGCCGACGCGGCGGCGACGGCGGCCGATGACGTTCGGCGGGCTTCGCAGACGCTGGAGACGCAAAGCCAGCATCTGGGCAATCAGGTCACCGAGTTCCTCGGCAAGATTCGCGCGGCGTAAACATTCCTCCCTCTTACCTCTCCCGCTTGCGGAGGCACCCCGACCCTCCCCCGCAAGCGGAAGAAGAGTTCCCTCACTCCCTCGCCATTACCGGAAGGCGCTCGTATTTCGCGCGCAAGCGCTCGGAGGCGGGCGAGAAATTCAACTCGGCGCCGCGTCTGTCGGCGCTGCGGCCCGCGACCAATAGACCGTTGGCGCCGGCGACGACGTCGCCCTTGCGCAATGTCGGGTCATCTTCGATCTTGACCGGCGCCAGTCCGATCTGGTCCTTGCCGTTACACGTACAGCCGCTGACGAGCTCATTGCGATAGCGGAAGGCGTTCGGCAGTTCAGAATAAGACTTGCCGTTGTCAGCCGTGGCGTCGTCGATGCTGCTGCCGTAGTACACCCTGGTCTCACTCGCGGGGCAGAAGCTGTTGCAGGAAGCTGCCCGGCTCGCCTTGTCGGACGCAGCGACCGGGAAGTAACGCCCGTCGCAGGTCCGCACGCAAAACGCCTGGCCGCCGCCGCTGCTCACTTGGCGCTGCCGTGTCTCGCGCCGCTGCACGGGCACGCCGCCGTCGTCGTCGGCAAACGGCATCGAGATATAGGGCTGAGGCCGCGCACGGCCGCCGCCGAACAGTTGCGAGAAGAAGTCCTGCGCCTGCGCTGATGGTGCCAGCGCGGAAGCGCTTAGCAGTGCCACCGCCCCCAGCGTTGCCAGTCTTGGGAATCGCATGCGCATGTCACTCTCCTGCACTCACCGGCCCGTTCAGTTGAGTCGGGACGTCGTCAGATTCATCGCCTGGCGGCCGGATGGCAGTGTGGTCACGACAGGACGCGAAGGTGCGGCTGGACGCGCCGATATCGTAGAGCGGATGCCAACGCCCCGCGCAACGATCGGCACTCTCTTCGGCAACACCACGACCTTGGTGCCGACATTCACGCGGCTGAACAGATCGGTGACGTCCTCATTGGTGAGGCGGATGCAGCCGCTGGAGACGAACTTCCCGATCGTCGAGGGATCGTTGGTGCCGTGAATGCGGTACATGCTGCTGCCGAGATACATCGCCCGCGCCCCCAGCGGATTGCCGGGCCCGCCCGCCATGAAGCGCGGCAGATAGGGCTGGCGCGCGATCATCTCGGCCGGCGGATGCCAGTCCGGCCATTCCGCCTTGCGGCTGACGGTCTGCACGCCGGACCAGGTGAAGCCTTGGCGGCCGACGCCGACGCCATATCTGATCGCCCGGCCCTGACCGAGCACGTAATAGAGCGTGGTGTTGCCGGTATCGATGACGATCGTGCCGGGCGCTTCGCTCGTGCCGAAGGCGACGACCGCGCGTCGCAGCCGCTCCGGCGTGGCGCCCTCGTCGGGTGCGATCACTTCATCGGCAGGAAAAACGTCGGGCGGAAAGGCGGCTGGCTCGGTGGAAGCGTAGCCAAGCACCTGCGCACTCGCTGTGCTGGAGAGTGCCGTCGGCGCCAGCAAAACGGCGCTGGCGAACACGAGCGCGCGCGCGGCGCGCGACGCAGGCCGGCGATCAAACAACTGTGTCATGGGACTGCCCCGCTGGATGTGTGCATCATCAGATGCTCTGCCCAACAAACGCCGCCGGTGACGCGCGGTTCCGGGCGGCTCTGGCTGCATCGCCTCCTGTCAAGCAAAGATGCGCTCACACTTCCGCGATGGAACTTGTGTTCCCTGACAGCGTTATGGCGCGTGGTTCGACTGGCCGGCGACGCAGCTCTCGCCGTATCGTTGCGTTTCGGACGGGGAAAACCGGGGAAAACGATTGTGAGCGTCACTCCCACCAAGCCCGTGCCCGACAAGCCCGCATCCGCCAATACTTCGGTCACCAAGGCTCCGGCCGCCAAATCCACCCCAACCAAACCTTTGCCGAGCGAACGCAAGCTTCCGAGTGCGACGGAAGGCACGCCCGTCCCCGACAGCACGGGCGAACTGCCGCCGGTGATCCGACGTACGGAAGCGGTGGCATTTGCACTCGTCGCGCTGCTGATCATCGTCGTGATCGCCGGCCTCTATCTTGCGAGAGCCTTCTTTCTCCCGATCACGATGGCCTTCATCATCGGCACCATGCTGTCGCCGGCGGCGAACTTCCTGGAGCGCTACCGGATTCCGCGCGCGCTCGCGGCCGTCCTGATCGTGGCGGCGGCAAGCGCCGGCAGCGTCTTCATGATCGGCCTCATTGCATCGCCCGTGATGGAGTGGAGCAGCAAGCTCCCCGAACTGGGGGCAATCCTGAAGGAGAAAATGCATGTGTTCGACCGGCCGCTCGCGCTCTGGCAGCAGATGCAGAGCATGCTCGGCGGTCCCGATACGCTGACGACGTTCCACCTGCCGAAGGTCGACTGGGTGCAGCCGACGCTGGAATTCCTGTCGCCGACCTTTGCCGAATTCCTGCTGTTCATCGCGACGCTGATCCTGTTCATCGCGAGCTGGCGCGAGTTGCGCCGCGCCATGATCATGAACTTCGGAGACCGCCCGGCGCGGCTGCGGACGATGCGGATCCTCAACGAGATCGAGGAGCACCTCGGCAACTACCTGCTGGTGGTGACGATGATCAATATCGGCGTCGGCATCGCCACCGGCGTGATCTGCGC
>DAIMKE010000131.1:0-9970 GCA_036721875.1 Bradyrhizobium sp.
TGATCGCCGTGGTGACGCCGTTCTGCGACGACGGCGTGATGTCCTGGCTCCAGGTAACCTGGCCGTCATAGTGGGTGTGGACGTCGACGAAGCCCGGCGCGACCAGCTTGCCCCTGGCGTTGATCTCTTCCTTGCCGGTTCCCGCCACCTTGCCGACTTCGGTAATGCGGCCGCCTGTGATGGCGACGTCGGCTTCGAACAGTTCGCCGCCCTTGCCATCGGCAACGGTGCCGCCACGGATGACGAGGTCGGGGGTCGAGGTCATGGCTTTCCATCCCGTGTCTGATTTTGTTGCCGCATCATCTGACGTTCGCAGATGCAGTCAACAGCCGGGATCGAGGCTCAGGAATGCGTCCTGGACGGGGCCTCCGACGAGCCTTCCGACGATCCTTGCGGTTTGCGGTCGGTCACCAGCGCCAGCAGCACCGTCATGACCATGAAGATGACAGAGGCGCCGAATACCCAGTGCGGCATGTTCTGGTCCATGATCCAGCCGAACAATAGCGGACTGAGGATGCCGCTGAAATTGAAGCCGGTGGACACGATGCCGAAGGCCCGGCCGGCAGCGCCCGCAGGTGCGGCATTGCGGACCAGCATGTCGCGCGAGGGCGCGATCACGCCGCCGAGGAACCCGGCGATGCCCATCATCGCGGTCAGCGCGGCCGACGGCAGCGTGGTCGTCGCGATCACCAGCATGATGACCGCGTTGATTCCAAAACAGGCGGCGGCGACCTGCCCGTGACGCGTGGTGCGGTCGGCCAGATAGCCGCCGGCCAGCACGCCGGCAGCGCTTGCGCCGAGGAACGCGGTCAGCGCGATGTTGGCGGCCGAGAAGGTCACGCCATAGCCGCTCATCAGCGCGACGACGCCGAAATTGCTGATGCCGGCGTTGGAGAGGCCGAGCAGCATGAAGAAGATCGTCAGCATGATGATCGCGGGCGTGATGATGCTCTGCTTCGGCGCGGCGGCGCCGTCCTGCTTGCGATCAGCCGAGCTCGCATCGGGAATGCCTGCGACCATCAATCCCAGCGCCACCACCGGGCCGACGGCGCCGGCCACGATCAGCGCGCCGAGGCCTCCGACCGATGCGACGAGCGCGGCCATGATCGCCGGTGCTACTGCACCGCCGAGGAAACCTGCAAAAGTGTGGATCGAAAACGCACGGCCCATCCGCGCCTCATCCATGTGCGTGGACAGGATCGCGTAATCGCAGGGGTGATAGACGCTGTTGGCGAGCCCGAGCAAAGCAGCGCATACGATCAGCGACGTGTAGCTCAGATGCATGCCGAGCACGATCAGCGCCACGCCGCCGACAGTGAGCCCGATCAGCAAAACTTTTCTGGCGCCGATATGGTCGGCGAGATAGCCGATCGGCGCCTGCGTCAGGGCGGACACCACGCCGAACACCGTGAGCGCAAAGCCGAGCTCGATGTAGCCGACGCCCAGCTGCGCCTTCAGAAAAGGAAACAACATCGGCAGCACGAACAGATGGAAATGGCTGACCCAGTGCGCCACCGAGATCGCCGCGAGCGTGCGTAGCGCGCTATCCGCCTTGCTGTCCGTCTTGGCTTGTCGCGGTGCGGTCAGAATATCGACCATATCGGCTCAAAACCCCGTAATGCTCAACGCCCGGCAAGGGCCGCGCCGAAAATAGAGGCAAGCCGTTATTTGTCCATGAATGCCGATGCATAGCTGCCCCGGCGGAGGGCAGGGATGCGCAATTCAAAACTCACATTTCGTCATGGCCGGGACAAGGCAGCACAAGGCCGGGCATGACGGAAAAGAGCGCCGCTACAGCGGCTCGTCATCGTCGCCGTGGCGGTCCTGCTTTGGCGTCGCGATGTCGCCGTCCTCGTAGTCGTCGTCCTCGACCGGAAGCTTTTCCGGCTTCTTCGATTTTTCGTTGTCCTTTTTCGGAGGCTCGCTCTTCCTGCCAGTTCCGTTCATCTCTTTCCTTTCGCCGGCTGAAACGGCGTTTGCCCTGCGTGCCGATTCGGGGTAACCGCATGATCTAAATCAAGACCGCGTTTGGCCGGTATTCTAACGCTGGCCATTCGAACTTTCCTGCCCTTTTTGCGGCGTTCAGTCCGAGGGGCCCTCACACGGAGAAAGAATGAAGAAGCCCCGCATCGCGGCGGATGAACCGCAGCCGCGCAAAATTATCCGGGCCGACAAGGCGCCGACCAGCGGCTACTCGCTGGTCGTGGACGGACATTTCAAATCGCATCACGAGACGGTCGAGGCGGCCGAGGAAGCCGGCATGGCTTTGAAGAATCGATTCCAGATGCTTCAGGTGCAAGTCTACGACGCCGAAAACAAGACGCGATCTCTGATCGATTGGCCGGGCCCGGCGTAATTCGATTGGCCGGGCCGCACGTAATTAGGTTCCGAATTCGATGGCGGAGCTTTACGTCCGGCGGCCACCGTTTTGCTGACTGGCCAGCCACTCGGATAGCGCCGGCGCTTTCTTGTCCTGCGTCTTCGTCTTGGCGCGGACCTTCTTGGCTGTGACGGGTGGCGGCGGTTCAGCCGCTTCGCGCGCAAGCCGCAACGCCTTCAGCCTCGCCATATTGTCGAGCACGGCTTTGGAGGCGGCGTCGCGCTCGGTCTTGCCTTGATCACGATCTCCTTTGGACATCTCAGGTCAGCCCCTTTTCGCCGTCTTGGCCTTGGCTTTGACCTTCGGTTGCGGCGGATTTTCACGGTCGGCCGCTTCCTTCGCCAGACGTAGCGCGCGCAGCTTCTCGGTCCGCTTGCGGATCGCGACATCGGCGGCCGCGATCTCGGCCATCGCCTTGATGCCCTCGACTTCCTGGTCGCGTTTGCGCTTGAGCCGAATTTCCTTCAGTTCGGCGGCGCTCTTCGGCTCATCGTCCATCTTATACCTCTGAAATCACGACTGTTATCGTCGAGCGATCTGGTGG
Source organism: Bradyrhizobium sp. (assembly GCA_036721875.1). Lineage (GTDB taxonomy): Bacteria > Pseudomonadota > Alphaproteobacteria > Rhizobiales > Xanthobacteraceae > Bradyrhizobium. The sequence continues at coordinate 2,925 of DAIMKE010000131.1, forward strand.
CGGTTTACCACGGATCGGGACCAAGAGGATGTAATTTTCGATCGAAAAAGGCTCGCTTTTGGGCCAAATCAGCCATTGTGATGAATGGCCGCTTCCTCATCGCCCTCTTCGGAACCGGCTTGATCGAAGCTCGCCAGCCAGGTGCTGAGCGTCGGCGACGCATGCCCTTCGGCTTTCATCTGGCGCAAGGCGATGCGGATACTGGTGCGGCCGTGACGATCGCCTGCAACCAGGGTGGGCGGTTCGCCGGCCAGCACCGCATCGATCACGCGTTGCTTGATCTTCAATGCCAGGGGATCGCCGCACGCGGCCATCGTTTGCTGAAACGCATGGTGATGCTTGGCCTCGAACGGCCGCGCTTCGCCCAGGGCGTCGCGAGCGGGGTGCGCCGGATAGAGATGGGCGCAGGGAACGAGGCCGTCGGGAACGGGCTCGGTTGCGGGATGGGTCCGCCTGCTTTTCAGAAGCTTCGGCAATACATGCGTATGCGGCCCTTCCGGGCTCCTGCCCGACGGCGGCGGGATCGGCTGATAGACCTCGATGCGGCCGAGCCGGCTGATGAAGACGCGATGCGGATTGGCGGCGAGGATCATTCCCATCGCCGGGTTACCCGCCTCGAACACGGCGCGGCCGGCGTGCTCGCGCAGCCGCGCGGCGAGGCTGCGATCGCCGATACGCACGCAGAAATCCGCCTGCAGCGCGCCGAGGCCGAGATCGAACAAGATGGACTCGCGATCCTCCTCGCGCGGGGCGTCGTGATCGGGACCGACCTCCGTCAGCGCAGTACGTCTGTTCATCGCGCAATCATTTTCCGGCAGGCATAGCGCTATCCGCTGGTTCCAGCCGGTTCTGGTGATGCCCTCGGAGGCGAAGGGCCTGCTGGCCGGATGAGGCTTGATCGCGATTCCGCCGCGAGACGTTATCGCCGAAACGGCATGGTCCGACTGGCCGAGGCGCACCGGCTCGTCGCGGTCGCGCGAGAATTCGGCGATGGCGCCGAAGGTGCCGAGGCTCCACTGCGTATCGGGATTGGCGATTTCTCGCCGGAGCAGGTCGATGGCCGCGGCGGTCATCGCAGCCTGCGCGGCAGGGTCGTTTCGGACATGAAAATACATTCTCCCGGGCAATATGCCCGAGAGAATATCGTCTCGTCAGATCAGGACAAGCCGGTCCGGCATCGAGCCGAACCGGCGATTTCGCTCAGAACGTCGCGCCGGCCTTGACCATGTAGGTCCGGCCGGGCAGCGGGTAGGCCGAGAAGCGGCCGGGCGTGAAAGAACTGGCGATGGCATAGTCATAGTACTGCGCATCGAACAGGTTGTTCACGCTGACGGACCAGAAGAAGTGATCGTAGGCGCCGCTCAGTTTCAGATCGACGGTGGCATCCGCCGGAATGCGGCGCTGGGTGTTGGCCTGGTCGTTGTCCATGATACGCTCGCTCCAGGCGCGCAACGTCGCATCGAACACCAGATAGTTCTGCCAGATGTTCCAGGTCACGCCGCCGCTCGCCGTGTAATTCGACACCAGCGGGACATCCTTGCCTTCGAACTGACCCTCGCGAAACACGGCGCGCGTGTAAGCCAGCCCACCGCGCAGCAGCAAGCTGTCGCTGACGCGCAGCGAGGCGCTGGTCTCGGAGCCGGTGCGGCGGGTCGGATCAAGATTGACGTTGTAGAACAGCGCCGGGATGAAATGGATTTCGTTCTCGAGGTCCATGCCGTAGATGCTCGATTGCATCTGGAAAGCGCCGGCCTTGACGCGGACGCCGCCCTCGATATCGTGCGAGGTCTGGGTCTTCAGCCTGAAATCCTGGGGCGGGCCCGGGAAGGGTGCAAACGGCAGCAAGGGTCCGGAGGAGACACGTTCCTCGACATTCGGCGTGCGGAATGCGTGCGCGGCGCGGCCGAATACCGAGAACACGTTGTTGAAACGATGCTCAAGACCCACATGCAGCGCGTAGTTGGTCTCGCTGCTGTCGAGCGGGAGCGCTGCGGTTTCGAAGCCGAAGGTGCCGGGTGCGTTGGGATTCAGGCGATCGCGCGCACTGAGCCATGTGTTCTGAACCCGGGCTCCGTAGGAGAAGTCGGTGGTGGGCAACAGGCCGATCGTATGTTGCCAGTATCCGGCCAGCGATTGCTGCGACAGGTCGTAGACGTGGATCGGCTGCGCGCCCTTGAACAGCGGCCGGTCCGAATTGTAGGTGGCGTCGTAGTAATCGATACCGGTCAGGATCTGCGACGGCACGCCGAACAGCGAGTTCTTGATGCTCAGGCGCGGCGTGATCGACCAGGTCTGCAGATGGCTGTCGACGTAGTTGAAGGGAATGGTAGGCAGCGTGCCGAAGAAACCACCTTGTGATTTCTTGTCGCGTACGCCGCCATCCACGATCAGGTCGACGCCGTCGATGATCGTCTTGGTGAAACCGGCGGTCGCGCTGGCGCCCTGCTGGTTGCCATAGTCGAACGGCGTGTTGGTGCCCTGGCGCTTGGTGACGAGCTGATCCAGCCCGGTCGAGGGATCGACCGTGCGTCCGCCGGGGAAGCCGAGCTTCTGGTCGTCGCCGGTGACAGTCAGGAACGCCTTGAGGTCGGGCGTCGTGTAGTTGAGGTTGCCGACGCCGTTCTTCTGGTCCAGCGCGTTGTTGTCGCGATAACCGTCGGACTTGATGGCGTTGCCGTAGAACGAGGTCGACCACGGCCCGTAATTGGTCGCCGCCGAAATGTTGGCAAGGCGCGTGTTGAACGAACCGACGCCGGCCTCGGCCCTCATTGTCACTGGCGGACCGCCGACGCCGCTTTTCAGGACGATGTTGATGACGCCACCGATCGCGTTGTCGCCGTAGAGCACCGCGCCGCTGTTGCCGCGGGTGATTTCGATGCGCTCGATCGACTGAAGCGGGATGGTGGATAGATCGACCTGCGCCATGTCGACGTCGTTGAGCCGGCGGCCGTTGACCAGGATCAGCGTGTTCGATGTCGCGAAAGCGCCGAAGCCGCGCAGGTCCACGGAAGTCTTCGCGCCGTTCGCCGTGACGCCGTACAGCGAAGTGAGCTGCACGCCGGGTACTTGCGCGAGAATGTCGGGGAGGTTGTTCGATGGCGAATGCGCGATGTCTTGTGCCGTGATCACGCTGGAGGAGGCGCCGACGATGCCGTCGAACTGTCGGCCGCCGGTGCTGGCGCCGCTCCCGTCAGCGACCCCCGGGCTTGCGCCATCGGAAGTTCCAGTGCCGGCGCCGCGCGAAGGCCGCGCGGTTCGCGCCGGGCGCGTGGTGCCGCTGCCGTCGCTCTCCAGCGGCCGGGCACGGGTCTTGTTGGGATCTGTGGGCGGGCTGACCTCGACCGGGGGCAGCGCCGTTGGCGGCGTTTGCGCCGAAGCGAGCGAGCCACTCAGCGCAAGGATGCTGGTGGCAAGCAGGAGCGCGCTGCGCCGCGTCGCGGTTTCGATGTTGGAAGACATAGTTCTGGCCTCGGTATGACGTCAGTGGCACGTCACAGCGAACCAAGTCTCACCATATGCTTGAGCAGCTCTGGTGAAGCTAATGTCTGTACTCCCCGACCGACATCTTCGCGTGTGACCACGGTTGACGGCAGGTCTCCTGGCTCGCGGGTCGTTACCCTTCATCGCCTTCCCAGGACCGAGATTCCCAGTGGCGTATGACGAAGGATTCGCCGCTTACAGTTGCGGGGGCAGCCGCGGAATTGGGGAAGTCTCCCCGCACCGCATTCCCTTTTGATCCCCAAAAAAGGGAACCGTCAGGATTTATGGTTGAACTTTGTCAAACTCGGAGTCAATCCCGCCCTGAGACGCCTGCGATCCTCACTGGACGAGTGCGCTATTTTTGCCGCATGAGCAGTGGTGTCGGGACGATGTACCGGTGCGGGCAAAGCCGTTCGAGGACGATTGATGAGTGTTCAGGCCGTTACTGTGACCAGCGAGGATGCCGCGCGCCGGCGGATCGGCGCGACCGCGGCGGTTGCGGCCCTCGTCATGTTGCTGGTGCTGATCTCGCTCGGCATCGGACCGGTGCGGCTGTCGCCGCTGACCGTCCTGCAAGCCCTGTTCGGCGGCGCCAGCGAGGTGTCGCAGATCATCGTGCGGGAAATCCGACTGCCGCGGACGCTGCTGGCGCTGGCGATCGGCGCCATTCTCGGCCTGTCGGGTGCCGCGCTGCAGGGCCTGCTGCGCAATCCGCTGGCCTCGCCATCGCTGTTCGGCGCGCCGCAATCGGCCGCTTTCGGCGCGGTGCTGGTGATCGCGCTGGGCCTCGCCGATGTGCGCTCGTATGCGCTGCCGGTGGCGGCGATCATCGCCGCGTTCGGCTCGGTGTTCGTGCTGCTGACGATTGCGGGCCGCAACGCTGGCCTGCTGGTCCTGATTCTGTCAGGCCTTGCGATCTCGAGCTTTGCAGGGGCGGCCACGGCGCTGGTGATGAACCTCTCCAGCAATCCCTTTGTGGTGCTGGAGATCGCGTTCTGGCTGCTCGGCTCGCTGGAGGACCGCAGCTTTCAGCACGTCATGATGGCGCTACCGTTCATCATCGCCGGCGCGATCATGCTGCTCAGCCAGCGCGATGCCTTTCGTGCGCTGAGCCTGGGCGAGGAGACCGCGCAGAGCCTCGGCGTCGACGTCGGCCGACTGCGGCTGTTCGTGATTTCAGGTGTCGCGCTCGGCGTCGGCGGCGCGGTCGCTGTGACAGGCACCATCGGTTTCATTGGACTCGTGGCGCCGCATCTGATGCGGCCGCTGATCGGGCACGATCCGGGTCGGCTGTTGGTGCCGAGCGCGCTGGCCGGTTCGGCACTGCTGCTGGCTGCCGATATCGCGGTCCGCATCATCCCGTCGACATCAGACATCAAGGTCGGGGTGCTGACGTCGATTATCGGCGTGCCGTTCTTCCTTTATCTGATCATGCGCGAACGCCGGGCGCTGGGCGGAGGCGTCGCATGAGCGAGGCAGCTCTCCTGAACGCACGGGGCCTCGGCGTGACGCTGTCCGGCCGCGTGGTGCTGAAGGATGTTTCGCTCGCGCTGTCGGCGGGCCATCTGGTAGCGCTGGTCGGGCCGAACGGTGCGGGCAAGACCACGCTGCTGCGGTCGCTGGCCGGCCTGATCCCGTCCGAAGGCGAGATCGAGATCGGCGGCGCGGCGCTGTCCGCGCTGCCGCTAAGGGAGCGCGCAAAGCGCTTCGGCTATCTGCCGCAGGGGCATGTCGTGCACTGGCCGCTGCCGGCGCGCGATATCGTGGCGCTCGGCCGCTATCCACATGGCGCGACCGATCCGGCGCGGCTGTCGCCGAAAGATGTCGAGGCGGTGCATCGCGCGATGCAGGCGGTGGACGTCATGCAGTTCAGCGAGCGCCGCGTCACCGAATTGTCGGGCGGCGAGCGCGGCCGCGTCGCGCTGGCCCGCGTACTTGCGGTGGAGGCGCCGGTGATCCTGGCCGACGAGCCGACCGCCTCGCTTGATCCGCGGCACCAGATCGACGTCATGAAGAACCTTCGCGCGACTGCCGATAGTGGCGTGCTTGTCATCGTGGTGACGCACGATCTCGGGCTTGCGGCGCGATTTTCCGATCACGTGCTGGTGCTCCGCGAAGGCCGCCTGGTGTCGCAGGGCGCGCCGATGGCGGCGCTGTCCGAACAGGTGATGGCGGACGTGTTCCGGATCCGCGCCTACCGCGCGGAGTATCAGCGCGAAGCCGTGATCGTGCCGTGGGCGGATCTCTGATGCGGTGGCGGTTGGCAGCTTCGGTCGCGATTGCGCTGGCGATGCCGGCAGGAGCGGCGCGCGCAGCGGGCCTTCCGCGCATGGTGTCGATGAACGTCTGCACCGATCAGTTGCTGCTGACGCTGGCCGATCCCGAGCAGATCATCGGCTTGAGCCGGTTCTCGCGCGACGGCTGGCAATCGCTGTCTGCGAATGACATGAAACGTTATCCGGTGCTGTCCGGCGGGGCAGAGGATGTGCTGCTCGCCAAGCCCGACATCGTCGTTGCCAGCCTGTTCGACAAGCGCGCGACGCGGGAGTTGCTGAAAGCCAAGGGGCTTCATCTCGCCGAACTCGCCGTACCAAGAACGCTCGCCGAAGCGCGGGCCCAGATCCGGGAGGCCGGCGACATCACCGGCCACCCCGATCGTGCGGTCGCGGAGATCGCGCGGCTCGACGCGGCGCTGGCGCGCGCGAAGGTCGCAGCTACGCAGCGGCACTATCGCGTGCTGCCGCTGTCGCGCCGCGGCTGGGTCGCGGGCAGCGACAGTTTTATCGGCTCGCTGCTGACCGAAACCGGGCTGCTGAATGCGGCCGGCGATCTCGGGTTCACCTTCGGCGGATTTGCCTCGCTGGAGGCCATCGTCAGCCTGCGGCCGGATTTTATCGTGGTCTCTCAGGCCGGAAATCACGCCAGCGATGACGGCCAGGCGTTTCTGTTGCACCCGGCGCTGGAGCGGTTTTATCCGCCGGCGAAGCGCATCGTGATTCCGGAACGCATGACCGAATGCGGCGGCGTGATGCTCGCCGATGCGCTCGACGCTCTGACGGCGGAATTGAAACGGGTGGGGCGGTAGACCGCCTGTTCCGTCATTGCGAGCGAAGCGAAGCAATCCATACCTTCCACGAGGAGGTATGGATTGCTTCGTCGCTTCGCTCCTCGCAATGACGGCGAAAATCACCCGTGAACCACGGGGCCGCCGACCTTCTTCCACGCGTCGATGCCGCCTTCGATGTGCGCGGTGTTGGCGAGGCCTGCGCTCTTCGCGGCGGCAACCGCCATCGCGGAGCGTTCGCCGAAGGCGCAGAAGAACACCACGCGGCGGCCGGTCGCGGCCGCGACTTCGCGCAGCATGCCGCCGGGCTGCAGGTTTTCGCCGATCGAAGGGTAGGGCGCATGCAGCGCGCCCGAGATCGTGCCGTGCTTCAAGCGTTCGCTGTTTTCGCGCAGGTCGACCAGCAGGATGTCGGGCCGGCCGAGGCTCGCGACGGCATCGCGCGCGGTCAGCGCAAGGCCCTGCCTGGCGAGCTCTTCCTGGTGCAGGCCGACATGCATGT
>DAIMKE010000132.1:0-9932 GCA_036721875.1 Bradyrhizobium sp.
GGGCTCGAGCCGCATCGGCGGAATGGCATGCTGCGACCAATCCATGACCTGCCTCTTCCTTGGTCTTGCCTCTTCCTTGCCTCGTCAGCTCTTCTTCATCTCGTAGACGTGTTCGGGTCCGGGAAATGCGCGCGAGCGCACATCGGTGGCATAGCCCTCGATCGCCGCCTCGATCGCGGGGCCGAGATTGCCATAGCGGCGCACGAACTTCGGCGTCCGCGGCGACAATCCGAGCATGTCCTCGAGTACCAGCACCTGGCCGTCGCAGGCCGCGCTGGCGCCGATGCCGATGGTGGGAATGGCGATGGTCTCGGTGATCTTCCGCGCCAGCGGTTCGGCGACTGCCTCGACGACGACGGAAAAGGCACCGGCATCCGAGATCGCCCTCGCATCGTTCAGGATCGGATCCCAGCTGCCCTCGTCGCGGCCCTGCGCGCGAAACGATCCGAGCGTATTGATCGACTGCGGCGTCAGCCCGATGTGGCCCATGACAGGCACGCCGCGTTCGGAAAGGAACGTCACGGTCTCGGCCATCCGCACGCCGCCCTCGAGCTTCACCGCGCCGCAATGGGTCTCCTTCAGGATCCGCACCGCGGAGTGAAACGCCTGTTCCTTCGAGGCTTCATAGGATCCGAACGGCATATCCACCACGACCAGCGCGCGCTCTGAACCACGCATCACCGCGCGCCCCTGCAGGATCATCATCTCCAGCGTCACCGGTACCGTCGTCTCGAGGCCGTGCATGACGTTGCCGAGGGAGTCGCCGACCAGGATAGCATCACAGTAACGATCAACCAGCGCGGCGGTGTGCGCATGGTAGGAGGTGAGCATCACAATCGGCTCACCGTTCTTGCGCGCGCGAATGTCCGGCGCTGACTTGCGCTTGATGGCCGACTGAACTGACATGCTAGGCTCCAACCACGGGGACGCCGATCACGACCGGGTGGAACGCGAATGCGAGCGCCAGATAGGCAACGACCCCGACCGCGATCGCGATCAGATCGTTGCCGGGACCACCGACGGGGATCGGCGGTGCGCCGGCGTCGGTGCGATGTTTTAGCGAGATGCGGTCGAACACCGCCCATGCGAGAAACGAGCCGAACAGGAGGATCGAACCGAGATCGCCGTTGGCGAGAAGATGCGAAGCCGCCCACAGCTTGATGCCGGCCAGCATCGGGTGCTTCAGCGTGGTGTAGATCCGGCCGCGGATGTAGGAGGCGACCACCATAATCACCGCGGGCAGCATCAGCGCCACCGCGATGTGCCTGAGCGCCGTCGGCGGGTTCCAGACGTTGATCCAGCCGGTCGCGCGGTAAACGCCGAAGCCCCAGATGATCAGCGCGAGGCCGACAAACGACGCCAGCGTATAACCGACCTTGTAGCCCGCCTCGCCGGTCGCGGCGATGACCTGCGCGCGCAGCTTGCGCTGGGTCGTGAGGGTATGGACGCCCAGGAACAGGATCAGGCCCAGGATCAACACCAGTAATCCCACGATGTCCTCCCTTGCGCGGCCGGCTTCTGGTCAACCGCGTAACATCTAAAGGGCACGGAGCGCAATGCGCCACGCGGCTGCCGGCGTTACGGCTTTCCCGCCTGGCGGCCGAGATCGCGGTTATCGACGTAGCGGATGGCGATCGGCCACCCTGCGAGCGCGCCGCCAAGCCCGCCGGTGAATTTCAGGGGCATGCAGGCCGTGAGCGATGCATTGATCGCCTTGAGGTAGGTGGCGCGGGTATCGGCCGGGACGCCCGCCGTGGCATACGTCACCTGCGGCGTGGCGATGATCTCGCCGGTTTTCCTGAAACTGAATCGCACCGACATCTGCATGCCCTCGCGGGCATCGTCGGCCGGTGGCGGCGCCCAGCAGGATCGAAGCGCCGCAAACAGGTCGCCGATAGTGTCGAGGTCATGTTCCGGCTTGCGGTATTTTTCCGCCTGATCCTGCGGCGGCACGGTCTGGATCGTGAGCTGCAGGTTCTGGCCGTAGGGATAGAAGATTTCGGGAATGCAGGGGCCGTCATTGAACACGCTGCAGAACGTCGGCGTGCACGGCTGGCCGTCGAGCACGCTGCAGGGCGCATGCGCAAACGGCGTGGCGTCGATCTGGCGCCGGTGCTGGGCGTTGGCGGGGCCGACCGCGACGAACAGGCCGATCAGACAGACGGTCAAGTACCGAAGCATGCGGCAATCCCTCGAACACGGTCCTCGCAACTTGATGCCGGCTTTGGCCGGTATCAAGGCGGGCGCTGTTCACTTCCCCGCGTTCGGGACAGCCTCACACAGCATCCTCGCCTGTCATCGTCCGGCTTGACCGGACGACCCAGTATTCCAGAGGCGGGAGTGATTGGCGGAGAGGCCGCGGCGTACTGGGTCCCCCGCCTTCGCGGAGGACGACGGCGGAAATTGGCGTGCGGGCCGCCTTACCCCTTCTTCTTCACGTCCTTGACGTTGGAGAAGGTGATCCCCTCGGCCCGCTCGCGGGTGTAGCCGAGGTAGAACTCGTTCTTGGCCATGAACACGGGATCGCCGTCGACGTCATCAGCGATGCCGGAGCCGTTGGCGGCGATGAAGGCGTCGAGTTTCTTGCGGTCGTCGGACGAGACCCAGCGTGCGAGCTGGAATTCCGAAACCTCGAACTCCACAGGCAGCGAATACTCTGCGTCGAGCCGCGCTTTCAGCACGTCGAGCTGCAGCGGACCGACGACGCCGACCAGTGCCGGCGCGCCGTCGCGCGGCCGGAACACCTGCACCACGCCCTCTTCGGACATCTGCTGCAGGGCTTCCTTCAGCTTCTTGGCCTTCATCGCGTCGGTCAGCCGCACGCGGCGGACGATTTCCGGCGCAAAGCTCGGAACGCCGACGAAGGTGAGATCCTCGCCCTCGGTCAGCGTGTCGCCGATCCGCAGCGTCCCGTGGTTGGGGATGCCGACCACGTCGCCGGCAAACGCCTCGTCCGCCACCGACCGGTCCTGGGCAAAGAAGAATTGCGGCGACGACAGCGACATGTTCTTGCCGGTACGGACCAGCTTGGCCTTCATGCCACGGCTGAGCTTGCCCGAGCACAGCCGCGCGAACGCGATGCGGTCGCGGTGGTTCGGGTCCATATTGGCCTGGATCTTGAAGACGAAGGCGCTCATGCGCGGCTCGGCCGCCTCGACCTTGCGCAGGTTGCTGTCCTGCGCGCGCGGCGCCGGCGCAAACTTGCCGAGGCCCTCGAGCAGATCGCCGACGCCGAAATTGCGCAATGCGCTGCCGAAATAGACCGGCGTCAGATGCCCCTCGCGAAACGCCTCGAGTTCGAACGGCTTGCAGGCTTCCGAGACCAGCGCGAGTTCGTCCTTGACCTCGGCGACGTCAAGATTGGGGTTGCGGCCGGCGAGATCGGCGATGTCGATCTGCTCGGTGGCGCCGGTCTTGGCGCCGCCGCCTTCCAGCAGCCGCACGCCGCCATTGACGACGTCATAGGTGCCGAGGAAGTCGCGGCCGCGGCCGACCGGCCAGGTCATCGGCGTGGTATCGAGCGCCAGCGTCTTTTCGATCTCGTCCAGCAACTCGAACGTATCGCGGCTCTCGCGATCCATCTTGTTGATGAAGGTGATGATCGGAATGTCGCGCAGCCGGCACACTTCGAAGAGTTTCCGCGTGCGCGCCTCGATGCCCTTGGCGGCGTCGATCACCATGATCGCGGAATCGACCGCGGTCAGCGTGCGGTATGTATCTTCCGAAAAGTCCTCGTGGCCCGGCGTGTCCAGAAGGTTGAAGACGAGGCCATCGAACTCGAACGTCATCACTGACGTGACGACCGAGATGCCGCGCTCGCGCTCGATCTTCATCCAGTCGGAACGGGTGTTGCGCCGCTCGCCCTTGGCCTTGACCTGCCCTGCCAGATTGATGGCGCCGCCGAACAGCAGCAGCTTTTCGGTCAGCGTGGTCTTGCCGGCGTCCGGGTGGGAAATGATGGCAAAGGTCCGCCGCCGCGCCACTTCAATTGATAGCGGCGACCGGGACGGCGATTCGGACGTGACGGCGATGTCGGACATGAGGTGTGAGCGTTTGGCAGGGAAAGTTGGGCTAATCAAGCCTCATTTGGTGATTGTGGAACCCGGTCACCAGTCCCATATCCCTCCCCGGGAGGACGACCTTCCGATTTCACAGCATTTTCGCGGGGACGCCCCTGCACGGATCGGAGGGTTGTCATGGCCTGGCTTGTGCTGTTCGCGGCGGGCGTTCTGGAGATCGGTTGGGCGATTGGCCTCAAATACACCGAAGGCTTTACGCGGTTGGTCCCGTCGGTGCTGACGCTTGCGGCGATGGCCGGCAGCATCATCCTGCTCGGAGTGGCGCTCAAGACACTGCCGATCGGAACGGCTTACGCGGTATGGACCGGTATCGGCGCCGTCGGAACGGCGCTTCTCGGCATCGCATTGTTCGGCGAACCCGCAACCGCGGCCCGCCTCGCGAGCATCGGGCTGATCGTGTCCGGAATCGTCGGGCTCAAGCTGGTCACCTGACTCAGCGCAGCAGCACCACTGCCCAGTAGGTCGCCGCCGCCACGATCCCGGACGCCGGGATCGTGATGACCCAGGCGTAGACGATCGAACTCGCCACGTTCCAGCGCACCGCCGAGACCCGGCGCGCCGCGCCGACGCCGATGATCGCACCGGTAATGGTGTGGGTCGTGGAAACGGGAACCCCGAGATAGGTCGCCATGAACAGGGTAGCAGCCCCGCCGGTCTCAGCGCAGAAGCCCTGCATCGGCGTCAGCTTGGTGATGCGTAGGCCCATGGTGCGGACGATGCGCCAGCCGCCCATCAGCGTCCCCAGCGCCATCGCGGCCTGGCAGGACAGCACCACCCAGAACGGGATTGAGAATTCAGTGCCGAGATGGCCCTGCGAATAGAGCAGCACCGCGATGATGCCCATGGTCTTCTGCGCATCGTTGCCGCCGTGGCCGAGCGAGTACAGCGACGCCGAGACGAACTGCAGGACGCGAAAGGCGCGATCGACCGCAAACGGCGTCGAACGCACCGACAGCCAGGACACGATCGCGACCAGCGCCAGCGCCAGCAGGAACCCGACCAGCGGCGACACCACGATCGCGAGCAGCGTCTTGGTCAGGCCACTCCAGACCGTCGCCGAAATGCCGGCTTTGGCGATTCCAGCGCCGACCAGCCCGCCGATCAGAGCGTGCGAACTGGACGAGGGAATCCCGAGCCCCCAGGTGATCAGGTTCCAGACGATGGCCCCCACGAGCGCCGCGAAGATCACGGTGGCGTCGACCACGCTCGGCTCGATGATGCCGGTGCCGATGGTGTTGGCGACGTGGAGCCCGAACACCAGGAAGGCGATGAAATTGAAGAATGCCGCCCAGAACACCGCATATTGCGGACGCAGCACCCGCGTCGAAACGATGGTCGCGATCGAATTGGCGGCGTCGTGCAAGCCGTTCAGGAAGTCGAACAGCAACGCGACCGCGATCAGGAAGACCAGGACCGGAAGACCGAGGGTGGCGTCCACGCGATGGCCCTGTCCTAAACCTGTTCGATCACGATCGAATTGATCTCGTTGGCGACGTCGTCGAAGCGGTCGGACACTTTCTCGAGATGCTTGTAGATCTCGGCGCCGACGATGAAATCCATCGAGTTGCCGTCGCGATGCTTGAGATACAATTCCTTCAGCCCGATGTCGTGCAGATCGTCGATGCGCCCCTCCAGTTTGCCGATCTCCTCGGTAATGGCGGTCAGCATCGCGACGTTGCTGCCAATCGACTGCATCAGCGGCAGCGCGCGCCCGACCAGGTCGGCGCACTCGACCAGCAGGGTCCCGATCTCGCGCATCGGCGGCTCGAAGGTACGGACCTCGAACAGCACCACCGCCTTGGCGGTCTGCTGCATCTGGTCGATGGCGTCGTCCATCGCCGTGATCAGGTTCTTGATGTCACCGCGGTCGAACGGGGTGATGAAGGTGCGGCGGACGGCGGTCAGCACCTCGCGGGTGATGCCGTCGGCGTCGTGTTCGAACTGGTTGACGCGCTGGCAGAACTCCGGGGTTTCGTCGCCGCCGCGCAGCATGTCCTGCAGCGCCAGCGCCCCTTGCACGACCGTCTGGGCGTGCTGGGCAAACAGGTCAAAAAACCGCTCCTCCTTCGGCAAGAAGGCACGAAACCAGCGAAGCATCGGCATTTCCATCGTCCTGGAATGGGCCGCGGGACGGCCCGTCACAAAACTGTCATAAATCATTCAAAGGGAGAGCGCGCAACGGCATGGCCCGGGAAGTCGGGTCATCCACCGCTTTGTAGGGCCGAGAAAGGCGTCGAAATCAGCCTTTTACAGCGATCGTCGCAGATAATGTGCGATCTCGCCGATGATGCCGCGCCGGAAGGTCAGCACGCAGGCAACGAAGATGACGCCCTGGATCACCGTCACCCACTGACCGAACCCGGCCAGATATTGCTGCATGGCGATGATGACGAAGGCGCCGACCACGGGACCGAACACCGTTCCGAGGCCGCCGACGAGCGTCATCAGCACGATTTCGCCGGACATCGTCCAGTGCACGTCGGTGAGCGAAGCGTTCTGCGCCACGAATACTTTCAGCGACCCGGCAAAGCCCGCGATCGTCCCCGACAGGATGAAGGCGAGAAGCTTGTACTGATCGGTCTTGTAGCCCAGCGAAATCGCCCGCTGCTCGTTTTCGCGGATCGATTTCAGCACCTCGCCGAACGGCGAGTTGATGGTGCGGTAGATCAGCAGGAAGCCGCCGAGGAAGCCAGCCAGCACGACGTAGTAGAGCACCGTCGGCTTGGCGAGATTGAAGATACCGAACAGATGACCTTGCGGAATGCCCTGGATGCCGTCTTCACCGTGGGTGAAGGGCGCCTGCAAATAGATGAAAAACAGCAGCTGCGACAACGCCAGCGTGATCATCGAGAAGTAGATGCCCTGCCGGCGAATCGAGATGAATCCGGTGATCACGGAGAGCGCAGCAGAGGCAGCGACACCGACCACGATACCGAGCTCCGGAGAAAGCCCCCACACCTTGAGCGCGTGCGCCGTGCAGTAGCCCGCCGTTCCCAGGAACATTGCGTGGCCGAACGACAGCAGGCCGCCATAGCCGATCAGGAGATTGAAGGCGCAGGCGAGCAGTGCGAAGCACAGCGCCTGCATCACGAAGAACGGATAGATCCCGGTCAACGGCACCAGGCCAAGCAGCACTGCCATGGCCGCAAATACGATCATCTCGTCGCGCACAGCGCGCGGGGTTACCGGCAGTGTGTCGTCAGTCATTGCACTCATGTCAGGCCGCCCGTCCCGTCAGTCCCGTTGGTTTCACCAGCAACACCAGCACCATCAGGACGAACACCACGGTGTTGGAAGCTTCGGGATAAAAATACTTCGTCAGTCCCTCGATCACGCCGAGCGCGAAGCCGGTGATGATCGATCCCATGATCGATCCCATGCCGCCGATCACCACCACCGCGAAGACGACGATGATCAGGTCGGCGCCCATCAGCGGCCGCACCTGGTTGATCGGAGCGGACAGCACGCCCGCGAGCGCGGCAAGGCCGACGCCGAGCCCGTAAGTCAGCGTAATCATCCTGGGCACGTTGATGCCGAACGCGCGCACCAGCGTCGGATTTTCGGTGGCCGCGCGCAGATTGGCACCAAGGCGCGTCTTTTCGATCAGGTACCAGGTGGCGATGCACACCACGAGCGAGAAAATGACCACCCAGCCGCGGTAGATCGGCAGGAACATGAAGCCCAGATTGACGCCACCCCTCAGTTCATCGGGGATGGCGTAAGGCAGACCGGACGAGCCGAAATAGTTCTGGAACACGCCCTGCACGATAAGCGCGATGCCGAAGGTCAGGAGCAGTCCATAGAGATGGTCGAGGCCGGTGAGCCATTGCAGCATGGTCCGTTCCAGGATCATGCCGAAGATGCCGACCACGATGGGCGCGATAATCAGCGCCGGCCAGTAGCCGATGCCGGCGATGCTCAACAGAAAATACGCGCAGAACGCACCCATCATGTAGAGCGCGCCATGGGCGAAATTGATGATGTTGAGCATGCCGAAGATCACGGCCAGCCCGAGACTTAGCAGCGCGTAAAACGATCCGTTGATCAACCCCACCAGGAGCTGGGCGTAAAGAGCTTGCATCGGTTCCGCACTCAATCTCGTTTGTGGCGCAATCGCCTTGTGACGCGAGAGGATGCCCGCCGGCACATGGCCGGCGGGCCATCGTTGTTACTTCTTTACCAGCGGACAGGCGCTTTCCGAAAGCGGCCTGAACGCCTGGTCCGCCGGGGTCGTCCCGATCAGCTTGTAATAGTCCCACGGCCCCTTGGATTCGGAAGGCTTCTTGACCTCGAACAAATAGGCCGGGTGGATCTTGCGGCCGTCTGCGCGGATCGATCCCTTGCCGAACAGCGCATCGTCGGTCGGGGCTTCCTTCATTTTCGCCACCACCTTGGCGCCGTCATGCGGATTGCCGCCCATCGCGTCCAGCGTCTTGAAATAGTGAACCAGGCCCGAATAGACGCCGGCCTGCACCATCGAGGGCTGCGCCTTGTTCTTCATCCGCTCGGAGAAGCGCTTGGAAAACGCGCGGGTGCCGTCGTTGAGGTCCCAGTAGAAGGTTTCCGTGAAGCTGAGCCCCTGCGCCACCTTCAGCCCGAGCGAATGCACGTCGGTGATGAACAGCAGCAGCCCGGCCAGTTTCTGGCCGCCGGCAACGATGCCGAATTCGGACGCCTGCTTGATCGTATTGGTCGTGTCACCGCCGGCATTGGCCATGCCGACGATCTTGGCCTTGGAGGCCTGTGCCTGCAGCAGGAACGAGGAGAAGTCCGACGAATTCAGCGGATGCTTGACGGTACCGATGACCTTGCCGCCCGATTTCACCACGACCGCCGTCGTGTCACGCTCCAGTGCGTGACCGAAGGCGTAGTCCGCCGTCAGGAAGTACCATGTATCGCCACCGGCCTTCACCAGTGCCTGCCCGGTGCTGTTGGCCAGCATGTAGGTGTCGTAGACCCAATGAATGGTGTTGGGCGAGCACTGCGCATTGGTGAGATCCGACGTCGCCGCGCCGGTATTGATCATGATGGCATTCTTTTCCTTCACCAGATTGTTGACCGCCAGCGCAACGCCGGAGTTCAGCACATCCATGAAGATGTCGACCTTCTCGACGTCGATCCATTGCCGCGCGATGGTGGTGCCGATGTCGGGCTTGTTCTGGTGGTCGGCAGAGATCAGGTCGAGCTTCCAGCCCTTGGCCGCAAGCCCCGAATCCTCGATCGCCATCTGCGCCGCCAGCGTCGAGCCGGCGCCGCCGAGGTCGGAGTAAAGTCCGGAATTGTCGGTGAGGACACCGATCTTGATATTCTTGTCCTGCGCGAGGGCGCTGCCTGCGGCAACTGTCAGAGCGGCGCCGAGAAAGAGAGATGAAATGCGATGTTTCATACCGACTACTCCATTAATCCCGAGTGCAAACGTTAGTAACAATCAGACACCGAGATAGGTGTGGAGCTTGTCCATATTGGCCGACAGCTCCGAATTCGCAAATCCGTCGATGACCTTGCCGTGCTCGACGATGTAGTAGCGGTCGGCCACCGTCGAGGCGAAGCGGAAATTCTGCTCGACCAGCAGGATGGTGAACCCTTCCGACTTCAGCCGCGCGATGGTGTGGCCGATCTGCTGGATGATGACGGGCGCCAGACCTTCTGTGGGTTCATCCAGCATCAGGAAACGCGCGCCGGTGCGCAGGATTCTGGCGATCGCGAGCATTTGCTGCTCGCCGCCCGATAGCTTGGTGCCCTGACTGCCGAGCCGTTCCTTCAGGTTCGGAAACAGATCGAATATCTGATCGAGCGACAAGCCGCCGGGGCGAACAATCGGCGGCAACAGCAGGTTTTCGCGCACATCGAGGC